>CAZWHH010000069.1:0-9149 GCA_964633615.1 uncultured Bacteroidales bacterium
AACTGGGCTTCACAAGGTATTGCCAAATTTTCTGAAATTCTCAGAGAAAATAATGACAACCTGGACGAGTTATCTTTTCAGATTATTCAAAACCTTGTAAATTACACAGAAGCAAATCAGGGCGGACTTTTCCTTGTGAATGATGAAGATGAAGACAATAAATTTATTGAGCTCAAAGCTGCCTATGCTTTCAACAAAAGAAAATACCTTGAAAGAAATATCGATTTCGGCGTGGGTCTTATTGGAAGAGCTGTCCAGGAAGGAGAGACAATCTATATGACTGACATTCCGGATAACTACATCAATATAACCAGTGGCCTGGGAGAAGCCAACCCCCGAAGCCTTTTGATTGTTCCTCTAAAAACCAATGATGAAATTCATGGTGTAATTGAAATGGCTTCATTTAAAGAGTTTCAGCAATATCAAATAGATTTTGTCGAAAGGATTGCAGAGAATATTGCCTCTACACTGGCTACTGTTAAAATCAACATTCGCACAAATGAGTTACTGGAAAGAACGCAGCAACAGGCCGAAGAGATGAAGTCCCAGGAAGAAGAAATGCGACAGAATATGGAAGAATTAAAAGCTACCCAGGAGGAATCATCCCGAAGAGAGAAAGAGTTAAAAGCCAAATTAATTGACTGCGAACAAAAACTCAAAAAATACACTGGCGAAGACAAAGAAGATACCGGTAATGAATAAAGAGCTTCCCACTGCTTAGCTTATGGAATCAAAAAATTAATGTTTCCCTGCTTTGGTTTACATGCATGGGCAAGAATGATTGAATAATTTGGGTATTCTACAAAAAAAGGGAAAGCGTGATTATCTTTTTAATGTTCTTCATCATCCTGGTACAACTCAATTAACTTAAAGGGAATTTCAAGAAGCGATTGATAGTGTTTCCCCAATTCCAGTATGGCTTCATCATCTTCTTCATAGTACCATTTAACCTTACAGTCATATCCCTTTTTTATATTTTCCTGAATAATATGAAAAAATTCCAGAATAAATTTAGATGAGCCACTGTTTACATATTCTAATTGGAAATTAATATAGGTTGGCTGAACGGGATTTTTAAAGTATTCTTTCACCCATTGCAAAATACCGGAAAAAAATTCCTCCGGATTTTCTGGTATGGCCCTGCCAATGATCCTCAATACACCGCTTTGTGCATTAAAATCAATCCCCGGAGTTTTTATGGTTTGATCAATTTTTATATTTTCCATAATTTACAAATATATGAATTTTTTATTCATACCGTAAGGATATAATGGGATCTACTCTGGAGGCTTTTATCGCTGGGAGCAGACCACTTATAAGTCCTACGAATAAACAAACAATAATACCCATAAAAATCCATAACCAGGGAACCACAAAGGGATTATTCATCAGAAGGGAAACCAGATTTCCAATAAGAATTCCCAAAATGATTCCCACAAGACCTCCTAATTGCCCAATAAAAATACTTTCAAATAAAAATTGTTGCCTTATAATATTAGATTTGGCTCCAATGGCTTTTCGGATCCCTACTTCCCTGGTTCTTTCGGTAACAGAGACTAACATAATATTCATTAATCCAACAGCTGCCCCGAACAAAGTGATAATCCCAATTATCGTGGCTGCCACTGTTACATCACTCATGTTCTCCTTAAACATATTCACAAGATTATCACTCTTTCCGATTGAAAAATTGTTCTCCTCTCCCACCTTTAAATCTCTTATCACCCGGAATAATCCACGTGCTTCACTAATGCCAGCTTCCAGCATTTCAGTCTCCTCGGGCATAACGGTTAAAGTAAAATTCATGTTCGGTCTGGTGAAATACTGTCTTATATTAGTGATGGGCAGAATGCAAATATCATCATTCCCCGATCCAAATCCGGCCCCCCGTTCCTCAAGAATTCCTATTACCTTATATTTTCCATTCCCCACAGAAATCACTTTATTTAACCTTTCACGTTCTTCTTTAAAAAGTTTATCCGCCAGGGTGGAACCGATTATAGCCACATGTGAGTTCCCTGATATCTCAGCATGTGTTAAGTTCCTTCCTTTCGCCAATTCATAGCCGGAGGTAATCAAATACTGTTCATCGGCTCCAATCACATTAATATTGGGATTTGTTTTTTCCGATTTGTACTTTACGGTGGCCGTACCAGAAGCTGTATAACTAATAGCCACCCTTGCCGGAAACTCAAATTCATTTTTAAAAGCCCTTGCTTCGCGGTAATCAATAACCGGGTTCTTTTTATTATCTCTGCTTGACCGCACCAGCTGCTGATTGGTAATTGTAAATGTATTAGCCCCCATAACTGTAAACTGCCTGGTCAGAGATTTTTCTATAGAGTTAATGGCTGTAAGAATCCCCACGAGAGCCATTATACCAAAAGCAATGATAAATACAGTTAGCACAGTCCTTAACATATTAGCCCGTATTGCATTAAGAGCTATCTTCAGATTTTCTTTGAATAAAACCAATCGCATCAGAAACTAATCTCTAATTAAATTAAATACCAAAAATAGTTATATTTATTTAAAATTCTATTTTATTCTGTTTTGAGTTTACAGAAAATTGACGAGACGAATTGTATTTATTATATTTACAAGAACAAACTAAATGAAACAAAATCATGTTCAGACCAGACACCATTTATGCAAAGATAGCTTATGATGCTATTTTAATGTATGTTAAAACCGGTCAAAAAATCAAAAAAGAGGAATCAAAAATTCCTCCCGCATTAAAATTAAAACTTGCCTGTTTCGTTTCAATTTACGAAAACAAGGAAAAATTACGTGGTTGTGTTGGTACAGCAGAACCGGTACAGGATAATTTATACAATGAAATTATTGAAAATGCCATCTCTGCTGCAACGAGTGATCCGCGTTTTAAACCATTAACTGAAACAGAACTGAGCAAGATTTCAGTCACGGTAGATGTGCTCAGCGTTCCTAAAAAAGTAGAGGATATAGCTGAGCTAAAACCTCATAAACATGGTATTATTATAGAAGACGATACAGGAAAAAAAAGTTTATTGTTACCGAATCTTGAAGGAATTGATTCCACAGAAAAACAAATTGAAATAGCAAAAAAGAAAGCAGGTATTGAAAAAAATAAATCGATCGATGATTTAAATATTCAATTTTTTACAACCACAAGATACAAATAGTTTTTATCTATGAAATTCTCATTAACGTCATGCAGGCAAAAAGCGACTGTTAATATATATTTAGTCTGCCAGGTGCGGAAAACCTGTTAGATGCAGGTACAAACTGATATTTAAATATACTAAAATTGAAAGGGTTAACTAGAGACGAATCACATAAAAAATAATATTCAGATGAAAGAATCCTATGCTATCACATTAAGCGGAAAAGTTCAGAATGTAGGTTTTCGTTACAGTGCAATGGAAAAAGCCAATGAGTATGACATCAAAGGTTTTGTGCAAAACAAATCTGATGGAACGGTCTACATAGAAGCTGAAGGGGATTCCGAAGACCTGCAAAAATTTATTGAATGGTGTAAGGAAGGACCCATAACTGCTGTTGTGGAAAATATGAATAAACAAGAAATGCCAATACAAAACTTTAAAAGATTCGCAATTAAATAAGTTATTCTATGAAAGAGGCGTTGTTTTACCAAAAAAAAGAGAAACAAAAGGTCAAGTGTCTTCTTTGTCCGCATTTTTGTACTATAAAAGAAGGTGAAAGAGGAGTATGTAATGTCAGAAAAAATGTAAAAGGGGAATTGATTTCTGAAAATTACGGACAAGTAACAGCGCTCGGTTTTGATCCCATTGAGAAAAAACCTTTATATCATTACCATCCGGGAGAGGAAATACTTTCTGTAGGCAGTTTCGGATGCAATCTTAAGTGTGATTTTTGTCAAAATTGGGAAATTTCCCAGTCTGATATCGATAATATCGGTCGTATTCAATCTCACAGGGCAGAAGAAGTAATACAGATTGCTGAAAAAAAGCCAGGAAACCTCGGTATAGCCTATACTTACAATGAACCCATTATTTACTATGAGTTTATGCTGGATATCGCGAAATTAGCCAAAGAAAAAGGTTTAAAAAACGTAATGGTTACCAACGGATTTATTAACCCGGATCCGCTTGAAAAACTTATGGAAGTAATAGATGCATTCAGCATCGACCTGAAAGCATTCACAGATAATTTTTATAAGAAAAAAACCTCTGCTCGCCTTGAACCCGTAAAAGAAAGTTTAAAAATGATCAAAAAACACCAAAAATTTCTGGAAATTACAAATCTTGTTATTCCGGAGTGGAATGACGATAAGAAACAATTTTCAGAAATGATCCGGTGGATAAAAAATGAACTCGGTGAAGATACCATTTTGCATCTTTCAAGATATTTTCCCGTTTACAAATCGCAGGCAGAACCCACAGCTATTAATACATTAAAAGAGCTGTACCAACTGGCAAAAGAATCATTGAATTACGTTTACATTGGAAATGCCCGAATTGCAGAAGGACAAGATACGTATTGTTCAAACTGTAATAAATTACTTGTAAAACGAAGTGGTTACTTTACTCAATTGTTGGGAATTGATGATGAGGGCAAATGTAAAAATTGTGGAAACCATGTGTTTGTAAAATAAAATGTAATTGCTATGAAAAATCTGTATTATATAGACAAAAAATGAATAAAACATGAGGATTACATGGTAGATGAAGCAAATAAATATAATTTTTTAAGGTATAAGTAGCAGATTGTCAAACAAATAAATTGAATAAATACAAATGGATACCAGAAAACCAATAGTTGCCGGTCAGTTCTATCCGAACGATAAAAAAGAACTTACGAAACTCCTTGATCAGGTCAGGGAAAAAGAAGAAGATTCAATAGACTATTCACTGGCTAAAAAAAACATCATTGGAGGTGTGATACCACATGCAGGTTATATCTTTTCTTCCTACCAGGCCATGCATTTTTTTCAACTACTGAAAAACAAGGAAGAAAAATATGATACGGTCTTCATTATTAATCCCAGTCATACCGGCATGGGAAATGAAATGAGTTTTGACAGTCACAGGGAATGGGAAACCCCTTTCGGCAAAACTGAAGTGGATCAGGAATTTGCAAGAGAAATGAATATTGCGGTTTCAGAAATTGAACAATCCAGAGAACACTCAGGGGAAGTAATGCTTCCTTTTTTGCAATATGTGCTGGATTACCCATTTAAAATTGCACCTGTCACCATAACAATGCAAAATTACAGGAACGCTTCTGCCCTTGCAAATAACATTTACGAAGCAAACAAAAAGCTGAATAAAAATATCCTGATACTGGCTTCTTCCGATTTCTCCCATTTTGTGGATCCCGAAACCGGCAGCAAATTAGACCAGATGGTAATCGATGAAATTACTCAGTTTAATACAGAACAGGTAGAAAAAGTAATTTCCACGCACCACATTACTGTTTGCGGTTATGGCCCAATCATGGCGCTTATGGAGTTTTCTCAACTTATCTCTGATAATGCACAGACAAAAATTTTAAAGAAAGGTAATTCGGGAGATATTATCACGTCTAATGAAGTAGTAGATTATGTGTCAATACTCTTTTATTATGAGTAAATGCTTGGATGATATTTGTTCTGCTTTAACCCAAATTGAGCTATTCCGCTACAATATAATGAACAGTTACTATTTGAAATAATGATATATAAAAGTAGAATAAGGGAAAATGCTTGAAAAAATCATAGCGTATCTGGAATCACACATGGCTCCGTGTTTTTATAAAAAAACCCTTGGAGTCATTTGTCCCGGGTGCGGAATGCAAAGAGCACTGATAGAGCTATTGAAAGGGAATATCCTGGAGAGTATCAAAATTTATCCGGCTTTGATCCCGTCTATTGGTCTTTTTCTTTTTCTTATTTTACACCTGGTTTTTAAATTTAAAAATGGAGCAGTTCTACTAAAATATCTTTTTATAGGTGATGTAATTCTTATTTTTATTAACTATTTTTATACAATACTTTCTTAAAAACAATCTAATTATGGAAAACACAAACACAGAAAATCAAGCAAATCAAGGGGGACAACCCACGCAAGCAATGCAGCAACCCTTACCCAATGCTTCGGCAGTATTGGTACTGGGAATTTTATCAATTATTACTTGTTGGTGTTATGGTTTTATCGGCCTTATATTGGGTATTATAGGATTGGTTTTATCAGGCAAACCATTAAAGCTATACAAAGACAACCCGGAACTTTATACAGAAAGTTCTTACAAAAATGTAAAAGCCGGTAAGATATGTTCAATTATTGGCCTGGCTATTAGCGGATTCTTTATGTTAATAGGAATATTATTTATACTTGGTGTAGTTGGTGGTTTGGCATTTTTACCATTTCTTGATAATACAAATATACCCTTCGATATGATCATTACCATGCTGCCATTTTAATTTTTTAGTGAAGATATCAAAAAAGAGGGCTCATTGCAGTCCTCTTTTTTTTTAATTTTGTAAATAAAAGCAGATAAATTAATCCATGGAACTCAATAAAATCATTCAAGACTTTGCAAAACTGGGTAAAATCCTTACAGATTATTCCCGGGAGGCCCATAATGATATTCGACAAGATCATTTTCGAATTCTAAAAAATGCGAAAATAAAAGCCCAGGAGGAAAATCCATGGTTTACAAGATTCTTTATCAAAAAAGCTCTATATGCAATCGGTATAAGTCTGACTGAAGATAAAATAAACGCCTGGTTAACACAATACCCGGAATTAAATAAGCAAGTAAAAAAACCACAAAGAATAGGATTGGTGAATGCCGGGAATATCCCGATGGTTGGATTTCATGATTTTCTGAATGTACTTGTAAGCGGACATATTTATTACGGAAAATTGTCCGAAAAAGACAAACATTTGCCCAAAGCCTTAGCCGAAATACTAATAGATATCAACCCGGTTTACAAGGAAAGGATCTTTTTTGAGGCGTCTGCTCTAAAAAATTTCGATGCGATTATAGCCACCGGAAGCAATAACTCGTCCCGTTACTTTGAATTCTATTTCGGAAAATATCCACATATCATTCGCTCCAACAGAAATGGGGTGGCTGTTCTTACCGGAGAAGAAACAAATGAGGAGCTACAGGGACTGGCAGACGATATTTTTATGTATTTTGGCATGGGCTGTCGCAATGTATCCAAACTATATGTCCCGGAGAATTATAAACCGGACAAATTCTTTGAAAATCTCAGAAAATATGAGTTCTTAAAAGATCATAACAAATACATGAATAATTATGATTATAACAAATCTATTTTTCTAATGAACAGAGATATTTTTTATGACAATGAATTTGTGCTTCTTAAAGAAAACAACAACCTCTCTTCACCCATTTCGGTAGTTTACTATGAATTCTATCAGGACATAAACAAGGTAAAAGAGCAACTGGAAAATAATAAAGATTCCATTCAATGCATCGTCTCACATTCAGGTTTACTAAATAATGCACTTGAGCCCGGACAAACACAATATCCTGAAGTCTGGGATTATGCAGATAATGTGGACACCCTGAAGTTCTTACTTAGCTTATAACCGGAAATACATGGCAAAAAATACCCTCATAGTCATTGTAGGTCCCACGGCCATCGGAAAAACAAAAACCTGTATCAACCTAGCAGAGAAGCTGGATACGGAAATCATTTCGGCCGATTCAAGACAAATATTCAAAGAATTAAAAATTGGAACTGCCGCTCCCTCAGATGAAGAGCTGAAAAAAGTCAAACATCATTTTATCGGGAACAAGTCGATTCATGATTTTTATACCGCCGGAATGTTCGAATTGGATGTAATAGAATTACTCAAAGATTTATTTTCACACAAAAACAATGCAATCATGACGGGTGGTTCCGGTTTATATGTTGACGCGGTTTGCCATGGGATCGATGCATTGCCTAAGGTGGATCCCAGGATAAGGGAAGATCTGATTGAACAATATGAAAAAGAAGGAATTGAAAGTCTTCGCTATAAGCTCCAGGTGCTTGATCCCGATTATTACCATACAGCGGATCTGCAAAACCCCAAAAGACTTCTGAAAGCCCTCGAAATAACCATTCAGACAGGTAAACCTTATTCCTCTTTTCTCACCGGAAATAAAAAAGAAAGATTCTTTGATATCCTTAAGATCGGACTCAACAGAGACAGACAGGAATTATATGATATCATCAACCAGCGCGTGGAAAAGATGATTGATGCAGGTTTGGTTGAAGAAGCCAGAGCATACTATGAATACAGGAATATCAATGCCTTAAATACCGTAGGATATAAAGAGATCTACCAGTATCTCGATGGAGAAATATCCCTTGAAAGAGCAAAAGAGCTAATCAAACGCGACACAAGGCGGTACGCCAAGAGGCAGATTACCTGGTTCAAAAGAGACCCTAATATTCAATGGTTTCATCCTGATGAATTTGATAATATTTACCGGTACATTCAAAACCATTTGAAATAAAATCAAAAAAAACATTGGAGGTTCTTTAAATTCATCGTATCTTTAAATTAAGATTGATTAATCTATTTATGACAGTTGATTATCATATACACACAAAATTTTCAGACGGGAAAAGCGGACATAAAGACAGTATATTTGCCGCACAGGAACAGGGACTGGATGAGATAGGATTTTCCGATCATTTCTCTATAGTTCCCACCGAATGGACTACTTCGGAAAATGAGATTAGCCGGCTGAAAGAGACCATGAAAGAAATTAAAGATTCAAAAGACCTCCCGCTTAAAGTCAAATTTGGCGCTGAAATTGATTATATTACAGGCAAAGAAGAAAAAATTAAAAGCATTATTGACCAGTTGCCTCTTGATTATGTGATCGGATCGGTACATTTTATAAAGGGATGGAATTTTGATACCGATCCTGAAGGATTTGACAAAGCAAATATCGACATTCTCTACAAAAAATATTATCAATTGCTGGAGCAATCCATTTCTTCTAATTTATTCGATATTGTAGGGCATGCCGACCTTATCAAGAAATTTGGACATATGCCAATGAAAGACCCCAGGGCTTATTTCAAAAAGGTGCTAAAAGCCATGAAAGAAAAAAACAAGACTTATGAACTCAATACCAGCGGGCTGAACAAACCCTGCCAGGAGTTTTATCCTTCC
>CAZWHH010000070.1:0-9116 GCA_964633615.1 uncultured Bacteroidales bacterium
TTCACAAAATCCTGTATAACATCCGTAATATCGGCAGTCTCAATAATCCTTTCTACAGTTTCCCTGTCTATCATACAAACAACTCTTTCTGTCTTATTATCAGGTTTTTACTATACCACTGGTTATCTACTAAATTAATAATTTCAAAGGTAATTTGGAGAAGAAAAGCAACAAAAAGATTTAATCCTACTTTAAAAAAAAGATACTCCGTTTAAAACCAAGAGATTTTTCAGGCAACAAAAGAGTGTCTTGTCCTTAAATAAGTCTACAGGTTTAACATTTTTTTAGGCAATATATTTAAACATTGAATTGTGAGTTTATGGTTGGAATAAAAATTCACTTATTAACCTTAGCCAAATTCTGCCATTATTCCATAAAATAAACAAAGAAAAATTTCTGTTGTTAAATACATAATAAAGACGGTACAAATGTTAATCAAAAACCCATTATATGAAAAAAATAAACTTACCTGCACGATCCCTTGAAGGAAAATATACATTAAATGAAACGATGCAAAAGCGCACTTCCTGTAGAAATTATAAAAAAAGGATGCTTACATTAAATGAAATTTCGAATATCCTATGGGCCAGTCAGGGTATCACGAATAAAAAGTATAAAAATCAACGGACCATTCCTTCTGCCGGTGCTGCTTTCCCTCTGGAGATATACCTGACTGTTCATAAAGAAGGCATAGATAAGCTTGGTCCAGGGATCTATTATTATGAACCCAAAGAGCATGCTCTTGAAAAGATATCTGAATCCGATATTTCTGATTCAATAGTTGCTGCTACCTGGAACCAGGAATTTGTAGAAAATGCCAGTGCTACCCTTCTTATTTCTTTCAATGACAAAATTATTAAAGAACGTTATCCCGAAAGATGGTTTCATTATGCCAATATGGAAGCAGGAGCAGCCTCACAAAACATTTATCTTGAAGCAGTAGATCAGAATTTAGGAACCGTTATGATTGGAGCTTTCGATGAAGCGATGGTAAAGAATCTGTTCAATCTTAAAAATTTATTACCTTTGGCTCTGATGCCGATTGGTAACCCACGAAATAAAAATTTTTATGCATAATCAAAGAAAAGAAGTTCCCATCAGCAAATCAACCAGCATGATTAATCCTGGTTGTGTTGTTCTGGCTTCCATGAAACCTGAAAAACATAAAACAGCCAACATCATCACGCTTGCCTGGCAGACACCATTGAGCATCAACCCAAAACTACTGGGCATCTCCATTGGATTCAAAAGATATTCACACGATTTAACAGAACAGGCCGGAGAGTTTGTGATCAACATCCCGGATAAAAGACTCATACAACAGACGCATGGCTGCGGAAGGATTTCCGGAAGAGAGGTGAATAAGTTTACAGAGTTTAACTTGCATGAAGAACCGTCCAAAGAGGTCAAATCACCCGGAATTCAGGAATGTGTAGGTATAATTGAATGCAAACTGGAAGATCAGTTCGTTACAGGCGACCATACCTTCTTTGTAGGAAAAGTAGTATATGCAAAAGCTGATGAAGAGGCTTTTGACTTTCAGAAAAACTGCTGGAAACAGGATGCAGCCAATAACCTGCTATACCATCTTGGAAGCAATAAATATCTGACGGGGGGTGAGATTTTTGAAGTTTGAGTCTTTTACAAATTAAAAACATCAGCAGGCCCTGCTGTAAAAGATAAAAAGTTAACAAATCAATAAATTTTTCCCTTATAAAACACTTTATTCGTATTTACACCCTTATTAAACCAAACCACACCCCAGAAAACTTCAAATCCATTGACAGGTTCATAAGAAACCGTTTGAACCTTACCATTGTAAAATATTTTCAGATGCCTTTGTTGGTCAAGATAAGCCAAAGCATTGTAGTGAAACTTCATTTTGTGCGGGATATAATTTTCCAGCGAATAGACTCTCCCGTTTTGATAGGCTTTCAAGTGGCCCTGCTCCTCAAAAATTAACAATTTATCTTCCAGGTGATAAAAACGGGGTCGAAAGGAGCTTACATCTCTTATTTCGCCCTTCTCAAAAATCCTGAAATAATCATTGTTATCTACAAAGACCATTCTTTCATCAGCCAGATCGTAATCAACAGGATGAAAGTACATCAGATCGTAGGTACGATTTTTATAAATTACTTTAAAAACAGAAGAAGAACGATCATAATAGGCAATTAAGTTGCGGTCTGCTTTATAGGAAGGACTGCCCTGAGCCAGCATCAACTCATTCTTTTCTCTGTTTACAAAACTCTTCAGGTAGCCGTTGGCATCCAGGTAAACTGCAAGACCATCTCCTACCTGAAAATCAGACACCCTATTACGTGTAAGCGCACTTTCCACCTCATAAATCTCTCCATCCTGGAATATCTCAAACATTCTGTCTGCCCGGTCATAATAAGCAACAATTCCACTATCTGACTCATAATTCAAGCAATTTATTGACAGGGTATGTTTTTCCTCGCCATCAAAAACAAACAAATTCTGACCAAATGAGTAGACTAACAAATTCTCCGTTACTTCATAATCTTCTACTACAGTGGAAATCTTTCTTGTATTGCCGTCTGAATACCATTTAAGCGACTGGTCATTTGCTATATAAGCGATACCATTCATGGCAATTTTAAAGCTTTGTACCGGATGATGCTCAATCATTTTCAGATTTCCTTCATCAAATACATAAAAGTAGTCTCTGTAATCAGTAAATGCAGCAAGGTCTTGTGAAAAAGACAACGTTCCTGACATCACAATAAAAACTGTTAAACACCATTTGATCCCTTTTCTTGTCATTGTTTCATCATTTTTTCTCTGACTGATTTAAATTCTGCTCTTTCCTTCCATTCAGGAAATATTGTATCATTGGCCAATTCATAACCCACCTGGAAAAGCAATTTTGCATCATCCCTGATGCCAGACAGATCCCACGTCTCAGGGTTATATTCATCACTGGGTTTATGATACCTGTTTTCCAGCCAGAACTTTTCTTTTTTGGCAGCCCATTCTTTGCCATGTTCGCGTGAATCGCAATTGCCCCTGGCAAAAAGAGCCGGTACTCCTGCCCTGGCAAAAGCAAAATGATCAGCCCTGTAGTACATTCCTGTTTCCGGGTTCGGATCGGGATAAACATAACGGTCAAATTTTTCAGCAGCTCTTGCCACGTAATCCTCCAGTTCCGATTTCCCGTATCCTGTTACCATTATATCCTTGTATCTTCCATATGGCAGCATCAGGTCGTTGTTGATGTTAGCCACCGTTTTTTCGAGCGGGAAGATTGGATTTTCCACATAATATTTAGCCCCAAGCAATCCTTGTTCCTCAGCTGTAGGAGCCAAAAAAACGACTGAACGCTTTGGTTTTTCAGGTAAATGCTGAAAAGCCTCAGCGATCTCCATCATCCAGGCCAGCGTAGTACCATTATCAACAGCACCGTTGTAAATCTGATCCCCTTCAAGTGTAGAATCCATGCCGAGATGATCCCAATGAGAAGAATAAATAATAAATTCATCTTTCCTATCGGTCCCCGGTATGTAACCAATCACGTTTTTTGAAGTATCAAAACGATGTTTGCTTTCCATAGAGAAAGATAATTGAGCTTCCAGGTCTATGGGTTCAAAATTTTTCTTTTGGGCTTCCTTTTTCAATTCCTTAAGATCGTATCCGAGTTTACCAAACATTTTTTCTGCAGCCGGGTAGGTAATCCAGCCTTCAAGGGCACATCTGGACATGTATTTATCTTCAGGTTTCAAATAAAGCTTAGGTATAACTGCTCCATTCAAAACAACACTCCAGGGATAACCGGCCGGACTATCTTCGTGTATAATCAACAATCCTTTGGCGCCCTGCCGGGCAGCTTCCTCATATTTATAGGTCCACCTGCCGTAATAAGTCATGGCATTGCCAGTGAAAAAGCCGGTATTTTCTTTTCCATAGCCCGGATCATTTACAAAAACCACCACAACCTTATCCTTTACATCTGTATTTTCAAAATCATTCCAGTTGTATTCGGGAGCAACAATTCCATAACCGGCAAAAACCATCTCGGTATTTGAAAGTTCAATCCGATCTTTCAGTTGACGGGAGAATGCTACAAACTCTTTTTTATAATCTAATTTAACCGTTTTATTGCCATGGTTGATTTTTATAATCTTATCAGGATTTACAGAGACCTCTACCATAGGAACTTTTTGGAAATAGCTGTCTCCATTGGCCGGTTTCAATCCCAAACGTTCATATTCCTCTTTCAGGTATTTCAGGGTAATTTTTTCTCCTTTGGTAAAAGGTTTTCTTCCCAAAAAACGATCAGAACCCAGAGTTTTTACGTAAGTCTTCAGATCTTCATTATTTATTGTTTTCAAGGCCTTCTTTCCTGGTTTTTGATCAAATTGGCAGGAAGCCAACAGAAATAACACGAATAAAATTGGAAATAATCTCATAAAGCAATTATATTTACATTCAATAAAGATTAAAAATAAACAATAATCCAGTAAATCCACAAGAAAAAACTGACTATTTACCAATCCCTAAAACCTACATTATGAAAAAAGTGTTTTTATTCATCCTGCTCATCTCCTGTTTTTATTTTGCAAAAGCAGAAAGGAATCCTATAAAAGTTGACTCTGAAATTAAAAAGGTTACACTGTTTCAGCGTGGTGCACAGATACAAAGAACTGCCTATTTTCGGGCAGGAAGTGGGGCTCAAAAGATAATCATTGAAGATCTGCCATATAATGCTATGGCCAATAGCCTGCAGGTTCAAGGGAAAGGCAATTTTTCAATACTCTCTATCAATTTCAGTAAAAATTACCTGAAGAAAAAAGAAGAAATTGCTGCGATTAAAGAGCTTAAAGACAGCCTGGAAATGCTTAACAGACAGAAGAACACCAAAAACACAAAACTACAAAACCTTAACAAAGAAGAAACTATTCTACTGGCCAATCAAAAAATCGGCGGAGATCAGTCAGGAATTGACTTAAATACACTAAAAAACGCCATGAATTTTTTCAGGAAAAAACTCCATGAGATCAATAGTGAAAAACTGGAAATACAGCGTGAATTAAAGGATATCCAGGAAAACATCAACCGGATTCAGAAACAGTTAAACAACAGCAATGCCCGCAAACAAGAACCTACTGGTGAGGCCCATGTGAACATAATGGCTAAGAGTACGATTAAAGGGCAACTTACTGTCGACTTTATTGTCATGAATGCAGGCTGGAAGCCTATTTACGACCTTCGGGCAACCACTATTAACAAACCGGTTACACTGACTTACAAAGCCAATATTTACCAACGTACCGGAAACAACTGGGAAGGTATTCCGGTTACCATATCAACCGGAAAAGCAAATATTTCCAATATACAACCTAAGCTGGACCCGGTTTATGTGAGTTTCAAAAGTATCCCGCCGCCCAGAACTCAGGCAGCTTCAATGAAATATCAGAGGAGAAAACAAGCTCCACAGGAACAAGTAATGTATGATGAGATTGAAATAGAAGATGTAGCAAAAGAAGCTCAGTATGTTAAAAGCGAAGTTTCAACAAGCCAGATCCATACAGAATTTACCCCGGAGATACACCAGACCATTTACGGAAACGGGAATGTACAAACCATCAATCTGACAGAGTATGAAATTGATGCGGATTATACCTATTACTGTGTTCCCAAAAAAGACAAAGATGCTTTTCTGCTTGCGCGTATTACCAACTGGGAAAAGTACAGCCTGGTACCAGCCAAAACAAACCTATTCTTCGAAGGAAAATATGTGGGCAATTCATACCTCGATCCTTCCAGAACAGGCGATACACTGGAAGTATCACTGGGAAGAGACCAGAATATTGTGGTTCAAAGAGAAAAGATCAAAGATTTTAAAAGTGATCAGTTCATTGGGAGAAACCAACGAAACACCCATGAGATAAATATTTCTGCTAAAAACAATAAACAGGAAGAAGTCAGTTTAATTGTTCAGGACCAGTTGCCGGTGAGTACCAACGAAGACATTGAAGTAAAACCCATAAGGCTATCCCGGGCAAAACATGATCAGGGTTCAGGACTTCTGGAATGGAACATGAAACTCAAACCCGGAGAAAAAGAAGATCTGAAGATTAAATTTTCCATTGAATATCCGAAAAAGAAAGAAATTAATTTCTAGCAGGAGCTTTCTAAACCTTTAAAAAATAAAGAGATCAAACAATAAATCAAAAAGTAAAATTATTAACCCTGATATTATGAATAAAATAAAAAATCTTACATTCTTATTGGCTGGAATTATAATCACGTTTTCAGCCTGTAAAAATCAAACTTCTATGAAACCGGAAAACATGACACCACCGGATGCGGAAAAGAAACCCAAAGAACTTACGATCCACGGAGATACAAGAATTGACAACTACTTCTGGCTTAACCAACGTGAAAATCCCGAGGTTATTGAATACCTTAAGGCAGAAAACAAATACACCAAAGCTGCCCTGAAACCCACAGAACCGCTACAGGAAAAACTCTTTAAAGAAATGAAAGGCCGGATCAAAGAAGATGACCAGTCGGTTCCTTATGAAAAAAAAGGATACTACTACTACACCCGATATGAAGAAGGAAAGGAATATCCCATCTACTGCCGAAAGAAAGGTTCACTGGATGCTAAAGAAGAAATTCTGCTGAACGTCAATCAAATGGCGAAAGGATATGACTTTTACAGGGCAACCGGACTAAGCGTCAGTCCGAACAATAAATTACTTGCATACGGTGTGGATACAATAAGCCGTAGAAAATACACCATTTATATTAAAAACCTGGAAACGGGCGAGACTTATTCTGATGCAATTCCAATGACAACCGGGTACGCTGTCTGGGCCAATGACAACAAAACGCTGTTTTATACACAAAAGGAGGAGCAAACACTTCGATCCCATAAAATTTTCAGACACACCATCGGGGAAAACAAAGACCAGGAAATTTATCATGAAGACGATGCTACTTTCAGCACCAGTGTGAGTAAAAGCAAATCAGAAAAATACCTGGTAATCCATTCAGGGAGTACCATGGCCGATGAATACCGGTTCCTTGATGCCGACAAACCAATGGGTGATTTTAAGATCCTTCAGCCAAGAGAAAGAGGACTTGAATATTCTGCTTCTCATTTTGGGGACCATTTCTATATTGTCACGAATCTTGAGGCCAAAAATTTCAGGCTGATGAAAACACCGGTTGACCAGACCTCCAAAGAAAACTGGAAAGAGGTGATTCCACACCGCGAAAAAGTATTCCTGGAAGGCATTGAGATATTCAAAAATTACCTGGTGGTTGAAGAAAGAAAAGAGGGTTTGGCTCAAATGCGTATAAGAAACTGGGAATCCGGGAAAGAACATTATGTAGATTTTAAAGAAGAAGTTTATTCAGCCCGTATTTCGGTAAATCCTGAGTTTGATACTGAAACCCTGCGCTACAGTTACAGTTCATTAACTACTCCACGTTCCACTTACGATTACAACATGAACACAAAGGCGAAAGAACTCCTCAAGCAGGAAAAAGTCCTGGGTGATTTCGATCCGGCCAACTACAAAACCAAAAGATTATGGGCCAAAGCCGACGACGGAAAGAAAGTCCCCATGTCGATTGTCTATCGCAAAGGCATCGAGCTGGATGGAACAAATCCAACCCTGCTCTATGGATACGGTTCTTATGGAGCCACCATGGATCCTTACTTCAGGTCTACAAGACTGAGTCTGCTCGATCGCGGCTTCGTTTTTGCCATTGCGCACATCAGGGGCAGTCAGTATCTCGGGAGAGAATGGTACGAAGATGGAAAACTTCTCAATAAGAAAAATACCTTCAAAGACTTTAACGACTGCGCCGAACATCTGATTAAAAAGAAATACACCAGTCCGGAACATCTCTATGCAATGGGCGGAAGCGCAGGAGGTCTTCTTATGGGCGCTATTGTCAATATGCAACCCGAACTTTACCAAGGCGTTGTGGCAGCCGTACCCTTTGTAGACATTGTAACCACCATGCTTGATGAAAGCATCCCGCTCACTACATCAGAGTTTGACGAATGGGGCAATCCGAAAAAAGAAAAATATTACGACTACATGCTCTCCTACTCTCCTTACGACAATGTGAAAGCGCAGGAATACCCCAATATGCTGGTAACAACCGGTTTGCATGACTCACAGGTACAGTACTGGGAACCAGCCAAATGGGTAGCTAAACTAAGGGACAAAAAGACCGATGACAATGTTCTCCTCCTCCACACCAATCTGGAAGCAGGACATGGAGGTGCTTCAGGAAGATTCGAAGCACTGAAGGAAACCGCAAAAGAGTTTGCTTTCTTCTTATACCTGGAGGGAATAACTGAATAATAATGATTTATCAAACACTAAAAAGGATTGTGGACACGAAGCCTACAATCCTTTTTTTTTATGATTTCTCAATTAATGATAACAATAAGAAATATTCTTTACATTTGTTCTTATTAACCATACTTAAATAGAGATGAGACTAAGATATAAAATTCTATCAGGTTTTTTACTTATTGTCGCTATGTTAATAGTGGCTGGAAGTTTTTCAATCATTGAATTTTCAAAGATAAGTAAGTCAGTTGAAGATCTATTAGATAATAACTACCGTTCCATAGAGGCATCAAAAAATTTGCTTGAGGCTCTTGAGAGAGAAGATAGCGGAGTACTACTTCTATTGCATGGTAAATGGAATGAGGGACGCAAAGTTATAGAATACGGAGACAGTCTTTTTAAAGAATCGCTATATATCGTTGAAAACAACATTACAGAGAAAAACGAGGAAAGCTATATCGATTCTATAAAGAATAGTTATAAAAAATACAAAGCTATTTGGGAAAAACCCATAGTAGGAACTTATAAAGAAAAAAATATAAATTGGTATTACAGAGAAATTCATACAGTCTTTTTAGAAGTCAAAAAATCTGTAAAAACCCTGATGGATCTGAATCAGGAAAGCATGTATCAGGAATCTTCAAAACTTAAAGAAAAAGCCAAAAGAGCTATTATGCCTGGTATTGTTGCTATTATATCAGCGTTTATCTTTTTATTTTTATTCAATTACTTTATTTCTCATTATTTTATTTCTCCAATAGAAAAACTAACAGA
>CAZWHH010000071.1:0-9044 GCA_964633615.1 uncultured Bacteroidales bacterium
GGCGTGGATTGTGAAATAATCAACACCCTGCTCTGCCTGCTCAATGAGGGTGTCCCTGAATATTTTCCAGGTCAGTTTCTCCACATTGCCCTTTACTTTTTCCAGTGCCTGGTATAACGGGACGGTCCCGATGGGAACGGGTGAATTTCGAAGGATCCATTCACGTGTTTCGTGGATGTTGTCTCCGGTTGAAAGATCCATCACAGTGTCTGCTCCCCATCGGAATGCCCAAACGGCTTTTTCTACTTCCTTTTCAATGCTTGATGTGGTGGGTGAGTTTCCTATGTTTGCATTAATTTTGGTTAAGAAATTTTTACCAATGATCATGGGTTCACTCTCCGGATGGTTAATATTGGCAGGTATTATGGCTTTTCCTGCTGCAATTTCGGAGCGTACAAATTCCGGTGTAATGTATTCGTTATTTTTTTTACCTGGATCATGTGTTATCTGTTCATTGAGGATGTGGCTTTCTAACCGGTCTCTGCCTTGATTTTCCCGTATCGCCACATACTCCATTTCAGGAGTAATAATTCCCTGTCTGGCATAATACATTTGAGTAACTGGTTTGCCGGAGATAGCTTTCAACGGTTTTCTGTTTCCACGCGGAAACCTCAAATAATCCAAAGAAGGGTTTTGCAATCTTTCTTTGGCATACTGAGAATTTGGTTGTGTTGAAATTTCTGTGTCCTCTCTTTTTCTTATCCATGATTCCCGTATTTTGTCAATTCCTTTTGCAATATCTATTTTTTTCGCGGGATCGGTATAAGGTCCTGAAGTATCGTAAACAGGTAAAGAAGGATTGGGTTCCAAATTGTTTTTATTATCCCTGGTTGGCGAGAGTGAAATTTCTCTCATAGCCACTATTATATTATGTAATTCTCCTTTGATGTATAATTTTTGTGAACCCGGAAAGGGTTCTTGTGTAATGTTTCTCATGGGTATTAGTTAATTTATTGGTTTGACAAGCTGAGACTTAACTTACAGCAAAGTCAGCTTTTTTTGCCTGGCACCCTTACGGCTTTGTACATAAGTTTCTATTTACCATAAAATAAGATGTTTATACAAATATTTTTTACCTGTTGGTTTGCTGACATTTTTTAATAGGTTTGGCTTTATAATTTGAAAAGAAAATATTTCTATCCACCCTGGGATGCTTTAATCAGGAGAACGTTATCGCTTTCTTCCAGAACGGTCTGATTCCATTTATCCCTGGGAATTACTTTTTGATTAAGAGCCACAGCAATTCCTGATTTTTGGCTTAGTTGCATTTCTTCCAAAAGTAAACGGATAGTGAGATTTTCATTGATTGCCCGTTTTTTGTTGTTTACAAAGATGTTCATAACGAATTGTTTTAAAGCTATTTTAAGTTGGAATAGCTCAGATTAATAAGGGGGTGCTTTATTAAAAGTGGGATGAGTCTTTTCTTTTTCCCTGCGGCAGTACTAACTGCATCAGGTTCGAAGGGTATGATCTCAGCCCGTGGGTTGGGCACCCCTAATAAGAGGTTAAAATTAGGAAAAAATTTTTACATAAAAAAAGCCGGCGAGTTTCTTGCCGGCTTCCTTTTGATATACCTGGTCTTTTAATTAGTTTCCACTTTTAGTACTTCATTAATGGCTTTCTCTAAAGAGTCTTTGGGTAAGGCACCCTGTGCCATTTGTGGTTGTTCGTCTTTGGGAATGAATAAGATGGATGGAATACTTCGAATTCCAAACATGGCTGCAAGCTCTTGTTGGTCTTCGGTATCTACCTTATATACATTTAGTTTACCATCGTATTCCTTTGAAATCTCTTCAAGAATCGGCGCTACAATTTTACACGGCTGACACCAGTCTGCATAAAAATCAATAATAACCGGTTTGTCTCCTTCAAATTTCCAATCCTTATTCTCCTCGAAGTTGAAAACTTTTTCTTTAAACGTCTCTTTTGTTAAATGTTCAATCATCAGTCTTTGTTTTTATTATTTACTATTTTTTATTTACGTAACAATTAATAAAGATAATTGTTTGACAAGTGAGTGTCAAATCCTGTACCAAAAAAAATAAAAAGGACCGAAAAGGCAAATTCATTCAAATAATTGTAATTTTGTCATATAAACATAAAAATTGTCATATATACATATGAAGAAAAGTCTTAATGATCCGATTTTTAATCTTATATCCGAAGTTGTGGATTATAAAGGGGTAAAAGCCTTTATAATAGGGGGATATGTAAGGGATTTGATTTTGAAAAGAGAGTCGAAAGATGTGGATATTATGGTTTTGGGCAGCGGGATAGAAATAGCAAAGGAGGTTGCTAATAAATTAGAAGTAAAAAATGTAAGTTATTATAAAAATTTTGGCACTGCAATGTTTAAGTACAAGGGGCTGGAATTTGAATTCGTAGGAGCCAGGAAAGAATCTTACCGCAGAGACAGTCGGAAACCGATTGTGGAGAATGGTACTTTGGAAGATGATCAGCAAAGAAGAGATTTTACAATTAATGCGCTGGCGATAAGTATAAACAAGGAGAATTTCGGGAAAGTTCTTGACCCTTTTCATGGCCTGGATGATCTTAAGAAAGGGATTATTCGTACACCCCGGGAGCCGTTACAAACATTTTCAGATGATCCTTTAAGAATGATGCGTGCCATCCGTTTTGCTTCACAGCTTCAGTTTGTTATTCATAATGAGACACTGGCAGGGATAGAACAGAATTTTGAAAGGATTAATATTGTCTCGAATGAGCGTGTAGTAGAGGAGATGCATAAGATATTGTTATCCCCGAAACCCTCCAGGGGATTAGAATTGCTATCAACGACCGGTTTGATGAAGCAATTTTTGCCAGAGGTGGATGCCATGAAAGGAGTAGAAATTAAAGAAAAAAGGGCTCATAAGGATAATTTCCTTCATACTATAGAGGTGATTGATAATTTGAGAGTTAAATCAGATAATTTATGGTTGCTTTGGGCAGGGTTATTACATGATATAGGAAAACCCCGAACTAAACGGTTTGATGAAGAAGTTGGCTGGACTTTTCATGCTCATGAATTTGTGGGTGCAAAAATGATCAGGCCCTTGTTTCGTAGATTGCGTCTTCCGATGAATGAAAAGATGAAATATGTGGAGAAGTTAGTTTCTTTGCATCTCAGGCCCATCGCGTTGGTGAGTGATGATGTTTCAGATTCTGCCATCAGGCGCCTTTTATTTGACGCAGGAGATGATATTGAGGATTTGATGTTGCTCTGCGAAGCTGATGTAACTTCGAAAAATGAATATAAAATAAAGCGTTTCTTAAAAAATTTTCAGCGTGTCAGGGAAAAAATGAAAGATATTGAGGAGAAAGACCGGGTTCGGAATTTTCAGCCACCCGTATCCGGGGAAGAGATTATGGAAACCTTTAATCTAAAGCCCGGCAAGGAAGTAGGAATTATCAAGGACGCGATTAAAGACGCGATCCTGGATGGAGAGATCGGTAATAATCATGAGGAGGCATACCGTTATATGTTAAAAAAAGGAAAGGAACTGGGTCTTAATCCAAATAATTAGTGCAGATCCAATATGACCGGGAGGTGATCACTGTATCCGCCATTATACCTGTAACCAATAAAAGTTCTGAATGGCTTTTTTCCTGTGTATTTTTCATCTTTTTCAAGAAGAAAACCGGAGTAATAAATAAAAGCATCATGGGGGTTGCAATAATTCTCTTTTTTACTTTTTAGTAGTGCAGAGCTTACAATGACCTGATCAATAACTGACCATTTTCCTTGATATTTATGTGTTCCGTAAAATTTATCCCATCGTGTTGAAAGGTTATACAGTTTCCCTTCTTCTATACTATCCCCGACAGGAATTGCCTTCAGTATTTTTCTTATGCTTTTGGCTTTTGGCAGATCATTAAAGTCTCCGGTAACAATTATTTTGCTTGAGCTGTTTACATCAAACAATGAATCTATCTTTTTGCGCAATGTTTTTGCTGCACAAATTCTTTTAGGTTCGGTTTTCAGAGTACCTCCCCATTTCGACGGCCAGTGATTAATGAACAGGTGTAAAGTGTCTTTTATTTTTGTGGTCCCTTTAATATACAAAATATCCCGTGTGTTCCTGTATGAATCCGGCAGTTCAACAGGGAAGAACTGATATTTCAGCACTTTAAATTTCTTCGGATTATAGATAGCAGCTACATCAATTCCTCTTTGATCAGGAGAGTCTTTATGAATAATTTTGTACTTGAATTTATTGAAAGGTGTGTTATGAACCAGATCCTCCAGTACTTTTTTGTTTTCTACTTCACAAAGACCAATTATTTCCGGGGGCTGCCAACCACCGGTTGCTATAAATGTTTTGTATAATTTTTTAATTTTTGTATAGTATCGGTAACTGTGCCAGCGCCTGATTGCTTCGGGAGTAAACTCATCATCATCTGTTGCCGGGTCATTGAGTGTATCAAAAGTGTTTTCGGTATTATAAAAAAGGATGCGCAGAGAACGTTCCCTTTCCGGATTGAAAGACTGGCTTCTCAGAGATTCCGGGATCAGGATCATCATAAAAAAAAGAAAGAAGAAAATAATTTTAGTCATCACTTTTTAAAACATTAATTATTGCCGGGGATACGTTCATACGCTCCTAAATCCGGCGCATCATCATTGGTCCTGTCATTATTTAAAATATCTGTCGGATAAAGATTTCCGATGGTTTCATTGCCTGCATCAATTGCAGGGGAAAGAGTATCAAGTTGATAGTTGTAATCAAAGGCATCGATGAATTTGGGGTTCTCATTCAGGAGTACATTTTGGTAATTTGTAAGCGTAGTATCTGTATCAGGGTCAGTTCTTAGCAGACTGGACTGAAACGAATAATTGAAAGTGCCGCCGGCTTCATAATCAAAACCTATTTCGTTTTCCTGGTTGCCATAAATGATGCTGTTGGCAAACAGGGCTTTTTCAAGATCCCGGATTTGCAGATTATCATTGATATCAATGTAGTAATTATTCAAAAAGACAGAAGGTGTATTTCGTGTTGTACTGTTCCAGTAATTGGCAACTGTGCAATGATAAAATTCATACTCTCCCCCCAGAGTCAGTGCTACTGCAAACGACCCACAATCGCTGATGACAGTGTTATGAGCTTTTATTGTAGTTCCCTGGGCATAAATTCCTGCATAACTCATGTGTTCAATTTTTGAGTTTGACAGGGTAAGAGTGGGCTCTGTCACACTTCCCAGGGTATCTGCCTGGATACCAATGATTGCATTTTTTATCTCAGAAAAATTGATAACGTTCGCCTTTGAACCCGGCATTAACCAGATTCCATCCCACTGTCCCGGAATGTCAGAGTAGTCTTCTTCCAGTCTGTCTCCCTTTAATATTACCGGGTTTTCTTTTGTGCCGTTACAAATTAGAGTACCTGCCACATAAAACCGTGAATTTCTGTGAAAGTGGATTCGTGCTCCTGCCTCGATGGTTAGTGTTTGGTTCGTGTCTACTAATGCCGAGTTATATACCAGGTAAGGTTTGTCAGCAGTCCACGTTTGGGTATTAAGAATTTTGCCATCAATTAGGTGGACATCTTGTCCCCAGGATATCAGTTTTACATCCTGTATGTTCCCGTTTGTTTGAAAAATAATAGAATCTTTCGCCACCAAAGGATTGGAAGAGTTGTTCGGATCAATGGTTACTTCTACAAAGATATATAGGCTGTCGTTGGCGGGTATTTCAACGTTGGAGAGGGAAGTGGCTTGTTGTCCATTGATATTCAGTCTGTAAAATGAATTTTTTCCTCCAGCCAGTTTGATTGAAGAGACCTTAATTTTATTGTTATGTGTATTTTTTACTGTAAAGCGTTTTGTGGTGGATCCTATCGTGGTAAAAACAGTATCAAAGAAAACCGTATCAGTGGAAAAACGGAGCTCTGCTGATGAATCGGTAATAAAGACTTCCTTTTCACAGGAAGAAAGGAGGTAGAGTATGAAAAGGATAAAAGTCCCTAAGATGAGTTTAGTATGTTTCACAATTTTAATTTTTTCTGACTTTCTAACGAAAAGAAAAAACAAATATTAGGTATTTTCCACGAAAAAACAATTTTTCAGAAAAAAAGGATGGGTTAACCGCTAAATTATTAACCATCCTTTATGAATAAGATGAAACTTAAAGTTTTAAAAGATAAGGCGTGAGCAAATTATTTATCTGCCAGTAGAATTTTCTGTTAATTTACCTTAATTTCTTTTGAATTTTCCCATAGTCCGTGAATATTACAATAAGAAGCCGCGACAAGAGTTCCTGGCTTGTTGGTTTTGAATTCGGCTGTTACTGAGTGATTCGTGTAAACAGGTCCTTCATTGGCTCCTTCAGTTGATTCACCATGCGCGTTAAATTCAAAATTCCCAATATGATATGCAAAGTTTTCATCACCGGGTTTGAAATATAACTGAATCCATCGGATGTGGTGCTCCGTAGTGTTGGGATGAGCAATTTCTTTTCCAAGAGAGGCTTTTACCTGGAACATTTCGCCTGCTTGAACTTCGTCCGGGCATTCAATGACCGGAACATGTTTTTCTTCTTTCCAGTTTGCACTTTGAAATAAATTTCCTATTGCTGTCATAATTTCTTTTTTTAGTTTTTATTTTGCATATTCAAATATAAGGAATAATGATACTGTTGTAAAGAAATCTTTTAAATTTGTTGGTAATAATATTTTTAGCATGAAAGAGAAATTTTTTGCATTGTTTTTTTTGATTGTTGTTCCTCTGGTAGTTTATTCACAGGATGAGATACCCTTCGGCAGGCCTGAAGCACCTGAAAATGAATTTAATGAGGTGCGTGCTCTTGTGGTTGGAATTTCAAATTACAGGAATTTGCCACTGGAGAAGCAATTGGATTATGCGACAGATGATGCAATGGGTTTTTATAAGTTTTTAAAATCCCGGCCGGATATTATTAAACCTCAGAATATTATTGCCCTTTTTAATGAAGAGGCAACAAATAAAATCCAGATCAAGACTATACTCTACAATCTAATTGTTAAAGAATCTGAGAAAAATGATTTGGTAATTATCTATTATGCGGGGCATGGAGATATTCAGAATTTTAATTCCTCCACGGAGGAAGGTTTTTTATTGCTTCATAATGTCTCCCGGGATGGTGATTACATGGCTCCCGGGAATGATGTGATTGAAATTAGTGAGATACAAAAGTATATATCACTGGCTCCGAATGGTGTTAAAGTATTACTAATCACGGATGCTTGTCATTCGGGGAAATTAGTGAGTAATGAGAAAGCTGCAAATAAAGTTCTTACCTCCTTATTGCAGGAATGGGAGAGGACTTATAAACTGGTTTCCTGTCAACCTAATCAACTTTCTTATGAAAGCAAGAAATGGGGAGGCGGACATGGCGTATTTACTTATTACCTGCTTTATGGTTTAAAGGGCCTTGCAGATGAAAATAAAGATGATTATTTGCAGTTTTTTGAGCTTTATGATTTTGTAAAAGAGAAAGTACAGAAAGCAACAAATTATAAGCAAATTCCTAAAGCAAAAGGGGATGAAACGGTTTCTTTATTTCAGGTGGATGAAGCAGAAAAACAACAAGCACTTGCTTCATACCCTCAGAAGGGAAAAGTATCAAAAGAACAAAAGCTACAGAAAGAATATACACCTTTAATTTTTGATACTGAAAGATCAGGTAATGAATATTTTTATCGGGTTCCCTCTCATAAGCGCTATCTGTTGAATCATTTTCAGAAGATGGTAGAGAAGGGGAAATTGGTACCTGAATATACAGAAGATTCAAAAAGTATTGGTTCTTTTAATGTTTCCGGAATCAAACATTTCAAGGCTCATAAGAAAAATGCCTTTGCGGTAGCTGTATCAAATGATGGAGAAATTATTGCCACAGGAGGCCGCGATCAGGTGATAAGGTTATGGAACACAGAAAACCTTGAACAAATAGGTACCCTGGAACACCGTGGAGTTAAGTCTTTGATATTTTCATTCAATGATCGCTGTTTAATTAGTGGTTCCTGGGATAACCAGGTGAAAGTCTGGAACCTTGAGGAAAGAAGAACAGAATTTGTAAGCAGGGCTCATTCTGATGATATTCTTACTATTTCTTTTAGCCGGAATGGGAAATATATGGCAACCGGAGGATATGGTGATTCTGTTAAACTTTGGGATTTGAGTCGCTGGCAGATTATCCGGTCTTATCATAAGATTCATAATGGGGCTGTGAATGATCTGCTGTTTATTTCTCCTGAGGCATTTGTAACTGCAGGTTCCGATGGCAAGATTATCAAACGTTCTCTGGAAGATGGTTCTGTTTTGCACCAGGCAAAACAGGAAGCAGGGGTTCAGGATTTGTTTTATTTGTCTGATAATGAATGGTTGATGTCAGTTGATCAATCAGGAGATTTAACCAGGCTGGCATCGGATGATCTTAGTCAGCTCAACCAATGGAGTGTCTCTCAAACTCCTCTTAATACAATTATCGGTGCTTCCAATGCATCCTATCTTTTTCTTGGCGGAACAGCTCATGAAATTATAATTTTCAATCTGACAGACGGTAAAGTGATGAGAAAAATAGAGGTTCCAAGAGGAATTACCAGGCTTGATGTGAATCCTTACCAGGGGATACTTGCGGGTGTGATGTTTGGCGGACATGGAGTCAGTATTCATTTGGAGAATCTTTTACCACCTCCGGCCGGTAATGCATACGAGAATTATTTGTTGCTTCAGTCTTCACCCGAAATTAAGCATCTGCATGACCGAATCCGGGGCTATTTTGCATCTGCTTTGCAATCATTTGCCATTGGGGTCTTAAATCCATTCATAAATGGAAAGGACAATCTGCCATCCATGGAAAAAATTCAGCAGGCCAAAACTTATTTGCATTATGCTGAAAAGCTCTATAAAAAAGAAAATGTCATTACCCAAAGAATTGAAATCAATAATAAATTGCTGGATATTTTTGAGATCATGATCGCCCATGAGTATAAGAATATACCTGTAGCTATTGAGAAGGTAAAAGAGATTATGAATGTACATCAGGATGCTTCCTATACCTATAACAC
>CAZWHH010000072.1:0-9038 GCA_964633615.1 uncultured Bacteroidales bacterium
TATTTTTGTCGGTGATTCATTTAAGTAATTGAGGTTCTTCAAATTCTCATAAGAATACCATGTATGTATATGGTTCAGAATATTATCTGAAAGATTTTCTGAATTTATATACAAATATTGTCCGCCGCGTAGTTGGTAGACATTATTAAATAAAGTCTCATTCGTATGATCAAAAATCCTCCAGTTAACAAAATCCTTAATCCTGGCAGAATTACCTATGGCCTTAAATCCATCAATACTAATAAACTGTTTAATTTCCGATGCAAAGGCTACTTTATCACCCTTCTGAAAAATATACAAAGGTTTAATGCCGAATCGATCGCGTGCTGCAAATATTTTCTTATCTATTTTATCATAAATTACAAATGCAAACATCCCATTAAACATATCAAGGCAACTAACTCCATGATACATAAAGGACTTTAGAACAACTTCTGTATCACTGGTCGTATCAAATCTTATACCTTTTTTCTTTAATTCTTGTCTTATTTCAATATAGTTATATATTTCTCCATTATATGCAATCGCATATCGTTTTGTTTCATCAAAAAAAGGTTGGTGTGAACGTTTGTCTAAATCTAAAATAGATAAACGAGCATGCCCCATATAAGTGCTATTATCTAATCTTATGAAGCTTTGATAATCAGGTCCCCTGTGATTAACTATGCTTATGCATGAATCATCAGTATGTTTTATATTTATACTAGAAAAAATTCCACACATTATTATATTTCTTTTAGTCTTTTAAAGTATTCTTTTTTATAAAAATAGTAATAGAAGATTAAGGCAGAGATGAGAATAAACAATAATCCTAAATCATTATTAAAGTAAAATTTCAAAACGAATACAGGTAATAGTACTAATAGTGAAAATCCTATCAACTTTCCTGCAAATATTCCAAGCGAGGTTAAATTCAACTTAATTTTAATTAAACTATAGATTAAGAGCCCTCCGAATATCAAAATTCCACTAAAGGAAATAAATGAAAAAGTTAAGATATCATTCCCCAGAATTTTACCACCTACAAATACAGATGATAAAAACAAAATAATAAACAATATATTAATATAAAAAGCTTTCTCCTGCATATTCAATACACGATAAATCGAATTGATTGGCTTTTGAAGAAAAAAAACAAACATGTATGGCGATAAAATTTGTGCATATAAACCTGCCTCGCCCCAATCATTGCCAAAAACATAATAAAAAATGTCGTGCCCAAAAAACATTACTACTATAAAAGGAAAAGCACCCAGTATAATAAGCAATTCTATTAACACCGTTGTCTTTTTCTGCATATGATCAAAATTATATGTGGCGATCTCTTTGTAATAGACTCTACCAATACTTTTAGAAAATAATTGAATAAATTTTAAGAATAATGCTTCTGTAAAAGTATAATATCCAACAATTGTATTATTAAAATATAATGCTATTAAAATTATTGGCAACCGCAAAGCATAGGTATTAAGAATATCAAGAGGTAATTCGTATTTGGGGAATTTATGGTAATCACTAAGTGTTTTTTTTACTTGGGAAATATTAAGTTTGCTTTCTACATGCAGACTTTTTGTCTTTATTACACCAATTAAAGTAAATATTGATGAAATTATGCGATTAATAAACTCTCCAACTATTAATCCATTAAAAGATAAATTTTGTAAACCAAGAATTATTTTACTGGAAGAACCGGAAACACGGGATATAATCACTGCTGTTGATATCATGTTATATGATGAATGAAAATTTAAGTATTGTAAATTAATTTGATTTATGCCATGAAATAAAAAAAGTAATGGAGCCGCCAAAACTAAATAAAACTTTATGTCTATATCGCTAGTAAAAGAAATTTTCTGCCAAAAAAGCCAAAAAACTCCAAAAATAAACAATGCAACTGATAATGTAATAACCAATGTTATGATATATAAATTCTTTGCTTCAAGTTTAGATTTAGCCATTACTATTGCGTTTTCATATTTGAACCCCATGAATGGTAATATCATGCCAAATATAGAAACAAAAACACCTAATTCACCAAAGCTTGAAGGAGCATATAGCCGAGTTAAAACAGGTGAAACTATAACGGCTAATACTTGAACAATTGCATTTGCCGATCCTAGCTTAATTATATTTTTTATGAAAGGACTAACCATTATTTATTGACAGAATTGAAATTTCTTGATATGGCACTATAATGGTTTTTAAACAAAAATCCTTTAGGAAAAACTTTCCAATATAATAATATCTTCTGATTATCATGCCCTTTGAGTTTTCTTAAATTAAAACTATCAATAAAATCATCGAATTCGATTCTTTTTTTATCACTTACATAATAATTCAAATCTACTGTGTCATTTAATATTACAAAAACAGTGGTTTTTCTTTCAAAAAAGGTACTATCATTAAATATTACTGAGGAAGTATGTTCACGATAAGTGGGTATGAAGTTATCGTAGAGTATTGTTTGAAAATACGGTTTTGAAGCAATAGCGAAAGAATGGCCATCATAATCTTCTGTAATACTTTGTATATTATTTTCTATTATATTTTTATTTATTGTAAAACCTTCAAATTTAGGCTTATAATGATAATATGATATAATAAAAATAATGATAAAAGTTATAATTAAGCTTAAATACTTACCAAATACAAAAAGCTTAGAATATTTTAAATCAAATTTAGAAGCAACTTGAATTATAACAATTAACAGTAAAGGAAAAATCATAAAATGATATCTTGCTCTAATCCAAGGCCAATATCGCAGATAATTTTCGCCAAAACCAGATAGTATTATATAAAATAGAGACAAAGAAACCAGACTGATTATGTAAAACTTTAATGGTAGTTTGTTTTTAAAGAACTTTAAATTATAACGAAAAGCTAGTAGAACCGTAGTTAATATAAATAATGTTATTATGGAATTGACTATAAAGCTACTACTCTCTATATTCAAAATTGTGATTAAATGATCAATAGCTTTATCTACTAATATTGGTTTCATAAATAATGCTTCAGAATATTTTAATATAACATTTCCATACCATTCAGGATTTAATAGAAATTTAAGAGTAAATTGGGAAACATCAGCATTGTTGGAAGTAGCATTTGCTAAACTGTTATTTAAATATCTTATAAAGATAAAAGCTAAAGTCGGTAAAATTGAAACAAAAGGTATTTCAATATATACTCTTTTTAATTTATCATAGTTTTCAAAAAACAACCATAGAGCAATTAGTATAATAATAAAAACTGCATGAAGTTTAATAAATATAAGAAAAGTTACAGTTAAGCTTAACCCTAAAAGTAAAATATATTTTCTCGAAAAAATGTTATGTTTTTTGTTAGTTTCAGTGTAGTTAATGAGTAAAAGAAGAATCAACGGAAATACTGTCCAATAAATTAAATCAGTACTTAAATAAAAGTTTATAGATATTAGTATACTTATCAAGCAAAGATAAAATGTGAAATATATGTTTTTTTTGGTTGAAATGATCTTGTTGTATAGAGCAGCCCAAAAAAATAACATTAATATTGCCACTATAGTTTTTATTACTTTACCAGCGGTATCAACATTTAATCCCATTTTTAAAAATCCTGCAATAAATATTGAATACCCCGGCGGCCACCAATATAAATACTTATATGAATCCATATTTTTATTGGTAGGTGTTGCGTCAAATGTAGAGGTAACCCCCTTTCCTTCGGCAAGCCTAATCGATGCTTGTAATTGATATGCCTCATCATTATTTGGATGATAATTATTTGAGTAAAATACTACCAAAATAGGAATTAAGCATATATAAACTAAAATTAAGATTTTTATTTTATTTCTTTCTAAATGCATAAGTAAATGATTATTAAATCATATAATTTGTCTATTGCTTAGTCTAGTTCATTATTATTAATTTCTAATTATTTCTTATTCATTGTGTATGTTAATTTACATCAATTTGAGTATAGTAATTGATAAAAATATTCAACATTTGACTAATTATAGCTAAACCTATAATAATCACCATAGTTATTATGCGCTGACCAACCACAAAAAGCAGGGCTAATTGGCTGGATACTTTAGCCAATTTAAAGATACCGAACCAGCCTGCTTCGAATATGCCCAGACCTCCGGGGGTGAACGAAAACAAGTATCCCACTTGCCCCAGTGGCGTTCCCAGGATTATAATGTTGGGATCAACAATTACATTCACTGCATAAGCAAAGAATACAAAGCGTAACATTGTAAACACCATTTTCAGGATGCTGGCCGAATAAATACGCAATACAATTTTTCGCTTAATATCAGGAATATCAATTGATTGAGGTATATGCTTTTTAAGAAACGGCAACACCGAAAAAAACCTGATGAGAAAATTGAGTAACTGCTGCATCAGGAAAAACAGGAAATTCGGGTTATAAGCTAAAATACCACCACATATAATGGTCAAACTGGCTAGAAAGAAATAGGTTGCGGTTTCCGAAAAAAGGCCCAGCCAAAAGGGAATAACGCCGGCCAAAAGGATAAGCATGGCGAGCAGGTCATACAGGCGGTCGATAAAAACCGAAACACTGGCATCGGACACGCGGCTGTTGTGGCTTTTTTTTAGCCAGTATATTCGCACCCCGAAATCGGTAAAATCTTTGGGCAAAATAAATCCCAAAACCCGGCTTTGAATAAAGTAATGGTAATACTGCCGCCAGGAGGCCAGTTTTTTACCAGCAAGGGTATTGGTAATGGTACCCCACCTGAACGCAATGGTTCCTGTGATACCGATGCTTACCAAAAAGGCTCCTGCAAATGGTTTCCATTGGATTTCCTGGAGCTTTTGAATGGATTCTTCATTGATGAAATAGATTAAACCAATAAACAAGCCAGCCCCGACAATAAAAAAAACAATATGCTTTACCCACTTAATTTTTTGACTGTTTATTTTCATCATAAATTATTATTGGCTAAAATCTGAAGAACTCATTAATTGGATCAAATCAGGATGCAGATTTTCCTTGATTTGCTTATTTAAATATATAATATGCCTTTCATCGAGTTCTTCGCGAAAACCACCCACTTTGCCTTTTCGAATTTTTTGTGATTTTTTCTGGTTCTTCATTCCCGGCTTCATCCAAGGCTCCTTGAGTGAGCCTGATGTTTCCATTTTGGTCATCTTCGAAAAGCGACTATTTTCAATGGCTTCTTCAGCCAATTTTTTATCAACCGACAGATCAAAAAATTCTAGCATTTCCTTTAATTGTTTTTCTGTATTGCAGTGGAAATTCTCGTAACTCATGACTTTAAAATCTGCAAGCAGATGCCTGTTTTCATAAAATACATTGAAAAATCGAATCACCTTTTGAATACCTGTTAAGTCTTCATAAATAAATTTTTTGAGTGGCTTTTTATAGATTTTTTCTCGGTATTTTAGATGGTACCAGCTTGATACCAATACATCTCGCGGATCGCGGATGAGAAACAGAATCTTTTTACCTTTGTATTTTTGCTGTTTAAAAACTACATCCTTCAGTTTTGGAGGCGCAGGCACCCAATTCCCCACATCGTGCTCAAATTTGATTACCTTATTTGTGGCGATTTCCACCAAAGCGCTGTCGTTGAAAAATTTGGGATTGTGCCCAGTGAGTTCGGCATATTTCTGGAGCATTATGCGCAACCACGTGCGTCCACATTTAGGATAGGAAACGATATAATAATCCGGATCAACATTTTCAACCTTACTCAAGATATAAGTTCGCCAATAAAACTTAAGAGTCTCCCAGCTCCCCATTACCTTAAGAAATTTATCCCAATAGTTCCTAAATTTAAATACCTGTCTATTCATAAGCTTGCTGTTTTCTGCCGTGGATTTTTTTCCTAATTTACCTACATCTCGTCGCTTTTAAGATCGAACTTGCGGGTAAAGCTTATAGCTTTGTTGGTATTGAATTCGTCCAATTCCTCCTTGCCCGGCACATAAGCTTCAACCTCCAATTCCTGCGATTGAAAATAGCGGCTTTGTGGCACATAACGCACGTAAAACTCATCACCTACGGATAATGAACTGAACTTATAATTCCCGGAGATCTTTAAAGCATCGGTAATTACAAATTCATCTTCATTCAAAGTGAATGCCCTTTCAAAAGTTACCGGCAAGCTTCGTTGTCCTAATATGAGCGATTTCCTGATTTGTCCTTTTAGCCAGTGCGCCATTGAGGGTATCCAGCCAATAGCAATGAGCGTAGCCCGGAACAGGATATTCTTAAACGGTGTGAATAGCTTGTTGGACGGCACCAGGTGGAAGTTCCCTTTTACCACCCCCTGATAAGATGCGGCTTTCGATTGATAATATGGATCAACCCATTGATTAGTGGCTATTTTTCCATTCTTAAGCCGCCCGATTATGCCGCAATCATTCACCAGCAGTTTCCCGGTTTTGCGGTTAAACACCTTGATCACTCCTCCCTTTGCCAGATTTGAAAGGATGTAATAATCTCCCTTAGTGGCCGCATAGATCCTAGAACGCTCGTAAAAATGCTCAAAATCTTCATTTTCATACGGTAATAAAGGAGTATTATCATTTTTTTCGGTATAATCGATATACGCCAGAAGGAACTCAGGTACCCGGTAAAACACATAACGGTCCGAAATGATTTCCGGTGGCACCAGCTTATCTTCAGCCAAGCCTTTTAGCATTTTTTTGGCAATGGAATTGGCCAATGGAATTTCTTTGCCTAAGATCTCATAACCATGTGGATAAAAATGAAGTGTATTGCGGCTACCGGTGCTACCGGCGTAAAAACCGTTGGGATACACAAAATAAGCCGTAAACCTCACCGAGTCTTCCAGTACTTTGCGGATTTCGGGATCGGGATTGGTTTGGTAGATCTTTCCAAGGAAAGACACGGTGGCGGAGAGATAGCCCGGGTCGACCCCGTCGTATTCCTTGGACCAGCCTTCATCTTCGTAATGATAGGTTTTAAAAGTTTCCCATAGCTTGTAGTAGCCTTCCTTAAGCTTTTCCTCGCCCAGTAATTCATAAGCTTTCCATACACTCATACAAGCCATGGCGTGGTGGTTTGCCAAATGGTCTTCCTCGGTTTCCCCTTTGGTAATGAAATAAGCCGCCTTACGGATGGCACCTTTGATTATTTCTTTTTCATAATCCTGAATTTCTTCTTCCAGTAAGCGATAAGCTTCGATAATGGTGAACATGGTAAAGGCAGTAGGTCCTACCCAACCCCGCTCATAGGGATAAAACTCATCGAACGAGCCATCTTTATGCTGAATTTTGCTCCAGAAAACCATAGCAGCAGTGGTCCAGTCTCTGATTTTCGATTGACCTTTATAGATGCTTCCCGGAAAATCATATTTATAAACCAATGCCAGTGCATGTACACCAAACTGCCTTACCGCATCCGGGAAGTCGGAAGTTTTATCCAGCCAGTAATCGCGGTGAAAGCAACCATAGGTAGGTGAAAAAGGATTTCGGTCCATATTCCCCAATAATCTGGGTATTTGTGAAATTGCTTTTGAGGCATATACTTGCTTGTGATGTTTGTTCATTTTATTTAAAATATCTATTAGGAACTCTGTGATTTATTAATTCAGCCAGTAATGCTAATAATATAACTTGAAAGGAGCTTACTATTAGCACTATAGAACTTAGATCGGCGATTTGATCAAATACAAAAAACGTATATAAAGCCCAACTAATGCCGATAATAAAAAGCGTTATACCAACTGGTAAAAATACTTTAAGCGGAGCAAAATATAAACCAATTTTTAAAACTAATTTCATAAAGTTTAATGTATCTCTAATTGGTCTAATTTTAGATTTTCCTTCTCTTTGATAATAATTAATGGGTACTGATTTAACTTTATAACCTGCCGAAATCATCCCCAAAAGTGTTGTAGCTGTAAAAGAAAACCCATCTGGCACTAAGGGCTTAAAGGGGATATAGGAAATACGCTTGTATACTCTTAACCCACAATTTATGTCTTTTATCTTTTTTGATGTTACGTGATTTGCCATCCTACCAATAAACCACTTAGCCGGCCTCCTAATCAGTGGGATTGATGCGTTTGCACCTACTCTGGCTCCGGTAATCATATCAAGGTCATCTTCAAGAATACAGTTGAAAAGTTTTGGTATATCTTCATTTGGATATGTTCCGTCAGCATCAGTAATACAAAAGTAATCACTTTCACTATTTTCTATTCCTGTTTTCAAGGCAGCCCCATATCCCATGTTCTTTTCATGAACTATCAGCTTAAAATTCAAGTTGTTATCTTTTAAGATATTTGCTGTATTGTCAGATGAACCATCATCAACAACTATGATATTATATTTTTCTATGGAGTCATTTTTTTGTAATATCTCTGAGATATGTTCAATCGTGGATAATACTGCATTTTCCTCATTATAAACAGGTATTATTACATCTAAATTTCTGTTTTTCATGTTCATAAAATTTTGAAGTACAAGAATAATCATTATATATTTTACTAATTCCGCTTTTAAGCCTACTAGAATAGTACCAAGCCAATGCTGATTTTGAAGTGGGTTTGGTGGAGTTCGACGTAGAGTTTATGGCAGGTGTTATCTTTTATATTGGATGTCATTTTCAATGCATCTTAGCATATAAACTATATTCTGCCCTTCCCCAATTAAATTCAATAAACTACAAAATTAGTGATAATTGCCTTTCTTAATATTGTTACAAACATATAAGGTCATATAAGACTTGCATTCCTTATTTATCATTATGTTTCTTATGTGGTTTTTTTATTCCTACTTAATACTTAGTAAACTTAGTAACTCAATCAACTTAATTACTCAAAACTCAGTGCTCATATTCTCACCCTCTCGTCTACTTCTTACTCATAACTCACAGCTCATCACTCACATACTCATCATAATTTTCCAGGAAATCCCGGTACGTCTTCTCAATCCCTTCTTTGAGTTCAATTTTATGTTTCCAGCCTATACTGTGAAGCTTGCTTACATCCATTAGTTTCCTCGGTGTGCCGTCGGGTTTGTTTGTATTGAAGGTAA
>CAZWHH010000073.1:0-8959 GCA_964633615.1 uncultured Bacteroidales bacterium
TTGATTCTTTCCCTGAAGAAAAAGCCATAGAAGGCAAAATTTGTGAAATGGAAAAATTGCCTTTAAAACTAGTTCAAATAGAGATTGTTGATTCCTTAATCGTCGCTTTTGATTATTACAGAAAAGACAAAAGACTGTTTATTTTTAATGCAAATAATTTCAATCTTATTGAGGATGCTGGAGTCATAGGCAATGGACCAAGAGAATTGAGCAGACCTTACTGTTTTGATATAGATAAAAAAAATAAAATAATTTGGATGGGAGACCGTGGCAAATTAAAAATATTTGGGTTTTCAATAGATAGTATTATTCAATCAGAAAAAAAGCTCCCTTCTTTCGAGCGCAATATCAGCAAAAATAAAAAGTATCTTACTTGTATAAGATATTATAATGATACACTTCTTGCTGTAACCTCATATCTTTCCAAAGGAAAGCCCAACTTAGTAGAGCTCATGGACCGAAATGGCAGAATTGTAGATAGTTTAGGTGCTTATCCTCAAAAAAGAAAAAAGGAAGAACCTAAATTTGGATTTTCTATGCTATGGGAACATAATATCAGAGTATTAAATAATAAAAATATTTTAGTTTCTTTTAAAAATTTTGACAAAATTATGCAGATTGATTCTAAAGGTAATACAGTTTTTACTTCTAGTGGCCCGGATCACATTAAGCAAAAAAAAATGTTTCATAAAAACAAAATCTGGATACATTTAACAGATGCTCCCAGAGGTTATGGAAGTTGTTATAAATATGGAAATTATATTTACTGCCTATATTCAGGGGAGAGCTTCTTTATAAAAGAGAAGTATAATACAAGACAACAATACTATAAACATATTCATGTATTCGATGAAAAAGGGAAACCTGTTATAAGGTATAATTTAAATCATGAAATACGCGATTTTGTTATTGATAAAAAGAACAATCGCATAGTAGGCATAAGTACAAGCACCCCCGAACCTTTCATTACATTCCCATTACCAAAAATTAAATAGTTCTATGAAAAAGTCCGTTAACATAGCTGTGATACTTTTAATTTCACTATTTACCTATAATTGTAACAAAACAAATCAAAACCGGGAAAAGAAATCTAAAGTAATAAAGGAAATCAACGCTTTAAAGGGAAAAACAATTGTCTTTCCTGATTCTTTAATGGTAATTCACAAAGACAGTATAGTCCCTATAGAACAATCTAATTTATATGCTAAAGAAAGTATAAAGATTGCCACCAATATCGATGGAAACTGTAATGCCTGTATTCAACAATTAAAAAAGTGGAAAGAATTAATTAACTGGTCCAAACAAAAGAATCAGTTAAATATATTGTTCTATATCCAGGTAAATGATATCAAACAATTCAAAGAAAAGATATATCCAGGCATCCCTGTTAAAGATTACCCGTTAATTATTGACAAAAACTATTCATTTTTAAAACAAAATAATATGCCTGGTGAAATTAAATATCATACACTTCTCTTAGGCAAAAACAACAAACCTGTTTTAGTTGGAAATCCGGCATATAACCCAAAACTCATGAAACTCTACAAAGAAGAAATAAACAAAAGACTGGATAACCAATAGCTCTATTCAATGGTCATTCAATGGTCACTCTTTTGTCACATGGTAGTCACCCTGTTGTCAATACCTCCATAGCCAATCAGTCGTCATTCAATTGCCCCAAAACCACTCTCATTTAAGACCACCCAACCTAGAAATCTCCCACGGAAACATGGAACGTGAAACATGAAACGTGGTATCTGAAACAAGAGATGAACCGCAAGGAACGCTATTGAAGGCGCAAGGAAAATATAAATTTGCGCGCCATAGCGAATCCCTTGCGGTTTAAAAAAATCTCCCACCCTGAAACAAGGAACATCAAACGTGAATATACAGCTACTTCCTACTCTATTTGTTCATTCATGCTTTAATCTTATCTTTGCACAAAAATTATTCATCATGGATCAATCAAAAGTCCGGGTACGTTTTGCCCCAAGTCCCACAGGCCCTTTACACATGGGTGGTGTCAGAACCGCATTGTTCAACTATCTTTTTGCCAGAAAGCAAAAAGGAACCTTTGTATTAAGAATTGAAGATACAGATCAGGCAAGATATGTAAAAGGCGCCGAAGATTACATCATCAATTCATTAAAGTGGTGTGGTATTTGTTTTGATGAAGGACCTGTGGAAGGAGGCGATTATGGACCTTACAGACAATCAGAAAGAAAAGGACTTTATAAAAAATATGCCGAACAACTGGTTGAATCGGGCAAAGCCTATTATGCTTTTGATACAAGTGAAGAGCTGGATGCCATGCGCCAGCGGCTGAAAGAGCAAAAAAGCGATATTCAGCAATACAATGCCGTGACCAGGAACGAGATGAAAAATTCCCTGACACTTTCGAAAGAAGAAGTGGAAGAAAAGATGGAAAAAGGGGAACCCTATGTGATTCGTTTCAAGATGGCAGAAGACCAGCATATTGTTGTAAAAGACCGCATCCGGGGAGAGGTGGAAGTAAACACCAACCAGTTGGATGATAAAATATTATTCAAATCAGACGGCATGCCAACTTACCACCTGGCCAATGTAGTCGATGACCATTCCATGCAAATTTCACATGTCATCCGGGGAGAAGAGTGGCTCCCCTCTTTGCCATTGCATTTTATGCTGTATGAAGCACTGGGCTGGAAAGAGTCAATGCCGGAGTTTGCTCATCTTCCGCTCATTCTTAAACCCAGCGGCAAAGGGAAACTGAGCAAAAGAGATGGCGACAAACACGGATTCCCTGTATTTCCTATGGAATGGACCGACCCCGAAACCAATGAAACATTCATGGGATACAAAGAATCTGGCTATCTGCCTGAAGCATTTATCAATATTCTGGCTTTTCTCGGATGGAATCCGGGAACAGACCAGGAACTGTACACATTGAAGGAATTGACTGAAGCCTTTGACCTTGACAAGGTCGGAAAAGCCGGTTCAAAATTCGACCCCGATAAAGCCAAATGGTATAATCATCAATACCTGATGAAAAAATCCGATGAGGAACTGGCAGAACTTTTTTTGCCCATTCTTCAGGAAAAAGGCATACAGGAAGACAAAGAGAAAGTAAAAAAAATATGCAGTCTTGTAAAAGAGAGAATAAATTTCATTCAGGACCTGTGGAATCAATCCTATTTCTTCTTCGAAGCCCCTTCAGCGTATGATGCAAAAATGGTGAAAAAGAAATGGAAAGTACACACAAACGAACTGTTATCGGAATTAAATCAACAACTTAAAGAGCTGGAAGACTTTAACAGTCAAGAAATAAAAGAAACGATTCACTCTTTTACAGAAAGAAAAGAAGTAGGTATGGGACAGGTAATGTTGCCCATGCGTTTAGCTCTTGTTGGAAAAGGCATGGGACCGGATGTGGCAGAAATTGCCGAATTGATTGGAAAAAAAGAAACGATACGAAGAATTGAAAAAGCCATCGAGGAGATAGGTTAATTAATTATTTGGCAGTTACAAGTAATTGAAGCATTGAATATTAAACCTAAAACATTGACCTGCCACTGCTCAATGTATACTACTTATCACTTCTCAACTCTGCTTTCCGCTTTCTGTTCTGCCTTCTTTCTCAGCTTCTCACAAAAGAACCCTCCCCCTTCTATCTCAAATGTTTGTCAAAAAAGGCTTTTGATCGTTTGAAAACTTCCACCCAGTGTTTATGCATGATAAAACCATGCACTTCATCGGGGAAGATAAGCTGTTCGACTTCCACCTTACGTTTCCTTAAGGCTTCCACCAGGTCAACGGTCTCAGAAAAGGGAACATTCCGGTCATCATCTCCATGTACAACCAGCACAGGAGACTCCCAGTCGTCAATATTAGCCATCGGAGAAGCTCTGAAGGCTGTTTCGGCATGTTTTTTATGTCTCAGGGGATTGTAATCCGGGTTAAAATGTTCAATCACTATATTCCAATCGTGAACGCCATGCAGGTCAACACCTGCTTTAAAGAGGTCAGAGGACCTTGCAAGACCAAGAGCAGTGAGGTACCCGCCATAGGAGCCTCCCCACAATCCAATTCTTCTTCCGTTGACATCTTTTCGGTTTTTTAGATAAAGCGCTGCTCCTGTCACATCATGATATTCACTGGCCCCGGAAGCACCAAAACCGTCCGCTTCTCTGAATTCCATTCCATACCCGATACCACTTCTGAAATTTACCGACATCACTATGTAACCATGATTGGCCAGGTATTGGTTAAAAGCAAAACAGTGATGATAATAATTGCTGTGATGGAATCCAAGCAGCATTTGCCTCCTTGAGCCACCGTGGAAATATAAAACCGCCGGATATTTCTTATCGGGATCATACTCCCTGGGCAGAAATAATTGTCCATGTATCTTTATCCCGTCAGATGCAGGAAAGATTATCTGTTGTGGTGCAGCAATCTCATCGGAAGGGAATTCTTTCATTTCAGCAGTCATCAGGTTGCGTTTGCCTTTTTTTGTCATCATTTCTACATGAGCAGGCATAGTTCCTGTCGAGGCTGCAAAAAACAGGTTGTCATCTTTCATGGGAACAGGTCCCCATTCCAGGCCATTCCCCTTTGTTAACATTTGCGGATTGGATTTATTCACCGGAGTCTTCCAGATGTGGCGCCGGTCAATGTCATTCAGGTTGGAAGTATAGACCACTTCTTTATTATCGGGTGACAATGATGGGAAGAACACTTCATGTTTACCGGGCGTAAGATGAATCAAATCTCCGGTTTCAACTGAAAGACTGTAAAGCTGGCTCCATCCATTCTTTTCCCAGGGAAATATCAAATGTCCGTCTGCTCCCCACATCAGTTGTTTATCTGCATATATGCTATGAAAAACACTTCCTTTTCCTTCATCTGCTTTCCACACCATCCGATCGGTACCGGTATTAAAATCATAAACCCATACCGACCAGGGCAAACCCTCTCTTTTGGGCGTAAAATAAGGTATAACCTCAGACTGATAAGGAATACGAATGTATGCTATCTGTTTTCCATCGGGAGACCAGACGGGATGGCGGTCCTGATCAACAGTCGGATTCAGGTATTCAATGCTTTTACGTTCCAAATCATAAATTCCGATATAACTGTGATCTCCCCGGTAGCTCACAAAAGCAAGCTTCTTCCCGTCGGGCGACCATTTCAGGTAACCTGCTCCGCCACGAATCTGAAACAACTCTTCCGTTTCGGGCTTTTCAGCTTCCAGGTTTAGTTTTAAAACACGACTTCCTTTACTGAAAACAAAACAATTCTCTGTGGGCGAGGGAACTGGCGAACTGCCATCCGCTAATTTCTTTGATTTTCCTGTGGACAAAGAGATCATGTGGATTTCCTGTATTCCTCCTTCCGGATGATGTGTCGGATTGGGATGCTCACCAGAACGGTTGGTTGAACCACCCAGAACATAAAGCAGTCTTTTCCCATCAGCAAGAAATGCCAGACTGCCTAATCCCTGTCCCTTATCTTTGGTATAACCCGTAAGTTGTCTTCCCTTGTATTCTGGCGCTCCGGCAACCCATATGTTGCGAACACCTTCGTCATTTACAGTCCAGGCAAATTTGTCATGGTTCCCGGAAGTCACACCACCTAATGGCACAGGTGCACTCATAATTTCCTCAATAGTAAACTTTTCGGTAAAATTTTGAGAAATTCCCGGGTTTACAACCAGGGAAAAAAGAAACAAAATGAAAACAAAAGATTTAAATTTTTTCATGATTTTAATATTGAACTGGAATTATTATACGTCAAGTTTGATGTAGAATAATGCAGATTAGTTTAAACGAAGCTCAGCATACTAAAAAAATTTGGGGCCAACAGGTTTTTTATCTCGGTATACATTCGAATGATAACAAAAAAACAGGGTATTTACCTGGCTTTGTTTACAATTCATGAATCTATTTATTTTTCTTCTGCTTTTGCTGTTGTTGTTGCTTTGCAATCTTGGCCCAGCTATCGCGCAAAGTAACCGTCCGGTTAAATACCAGCTTCTCTTCCGGGTTGCAATATCTGTCTACACAGAAATACCCCTTTCGCTCAAACTGAAGTTTATCCTCTGGTCTGGCATTCCCGGCAAATGGTTCGACAACAGCTTTATTGGATATTTCAAGAGATTCCGGGTTTAAATTTGATTTAAAATCTTTTCCTTCCTCATCTACTTTAGCCGGATTTTCAGTCATAAACAACCGGTCGTACAGCCGAATCTCAACGGGTACTGCGTGCTTAACTGAAACCCAATGAATTGTTCCTTTCACTTTTCTGCCATCCGGGGATTGCCCTCCCCTGGTTTCAGGGTCGTATGTACAATGGATTTCTTTAATATTTCCATTTTCATCTCTCACAAAATCCTGGCAGGTAATGTAATAGGCATATCGCAAACGAACCTCTCTCCCCGGTGCCAGACGGAAAAACTTTTTAGGAGGATCTTCCATAAAATCATTCCTTTCGATATAAATCTCTCTGGAAAATGGGATCATTCTCGTACCCATTGTTTCATCCTCGGGGTTGTTCACCCCTTCCAATTCTTCCTCTTTCCCTTCAGGATAATTAGTAATAACCACCTTCACAGGATCAAGCACACCCATTACCCGTTGCGCCTTTTTATTCAGGTCTTCCCGTATGCTATTTTCAAGAAGGGCTACATCAATAATATTATCTCGCTTGGCAATTCCTACTTTTTCAGAAAAATTCCGTATTGATTCCGGTGTATAACCTCTTCTTCGATACCCGGAAATAGTCGGCATTCTCGGGTCATCCCAGCCATCAACCACCTGGTCGTTGACCAACTCAAGCAATTTTCTCTTGCTCATCACAGTATAACTCAGATTTAAGCGTGCAAACTCAATCTGTCGTGGACGATAATCCCCTTCTACAATCTGATCCAGGAACCAATCGTACAGAGGGCGATGAACTTCAAATTCCAGTGTGCATAAACTATGGGTAATCCCTTCAATAAAATCTGATTGCCCGTGGGCAAAATCATACATCGGGTAAATACACCATTCATCTCCAGTCCGTGGATGCGTTTGATGCCGGATACGATACATCACAGGATCACGCATGTGCATGTTGGGAGATGACATATCAATCTTGGCACGCAATTGATACTTGCCATCAGGAAATTCGCCCTTGCGCATACGACGGAACAAGTCCAGGTTCTCTTCAACCGGACGATCACGGTAGGGACTTTCCTTTCCGGGCTGGGTAGGAGTTCCCCTGCTCTCTTTGATCTCTTCTGCAGACATCTCACAAACGAAAGCTTTGCCTTTTTTGATGATCTTTTCAGCAAACTCATACAACTTCTCAAAATAATCCGAAGCATAAAGCGCCTCTCCTTCCCATTCAAAGCCAAGCCACCTGACATCCTCTTTAATAGAATCAATATATTTCTGTTCCTCTTTCAGGGGATTGGTGTCGTCAAAACGCAGGTTTGTTTTCCCGCCATAATCCTCGGCAATCCCAAAATTAAGGCAAATCGACTTGGCATGGCCGATATGTAAAAAACCATTGGGTTCGGGCGGAAATCTCGTGTGAATCCGTCCGTTGTTTTTATTGTTTTTTAAATCCTCCTTTACAATTTGCTCAATGAAATTCAGGGGCTTCTTTTTTTCTTCGCTGTTTTCGTTGCTGTTATCTTTCACGGTCTGCAGATTTTTTAATTTATTTTTATAAAACTGAATCGAAAATCTTAACCCGAATAATTCATCTATTTTTTAATTTATGAATAATACAGGTTAACAGATAAACTATATCTTTGCAAAAATATTTGAATTTATTGAATAATGAATCTTATTTTGACATAAAAACAAAAATTATGGGAACGATTCACCTGGAAGATATGGAATTCTACGCCTATCACGGGCATTTCAAGGAAGAACAAATTGTAGGGAACCAGTTTTTAATCAACCTTACTTTAAAAACCAACATGGAAAAACCTGCAGTATCAGATCACCTGGAAGATGCGCTCAATTACCAGACCGCTTACAAAATCATACAGGAAGAGATGAAAAAGAAATCGCATCTGCTTGAAAACATTGCCTCCCGAATCCTTCATGCTTTATACCGCGAATTTCCGCAACTTGAACATGCCCGGATAAAAGTCTCCAAAATGAATCCGCCCATGGGTGGAAAGATGAAGTGTGTAAGTATTTCTATGGAGAAATAAACGGATCATTCAAAGATGCTTTTTGGCATTTACCAAATCAAACACACTGCAAAAACACATCCTCTTTTTCACGGTTTAACTTCATTTATAAAGGTTCAGATTCCACGGAGATATTAATATACAAACTTGACAAGCCGATAAAATTGTTGTAATTTTAAAAATAAAAGGAGTACCATGGTCAATGAATATGGATTTGGTAAGATGGTTATCAATGGGGAGACTTACAAAGAAGACCTTATCATAACAGGCGAAGAGGTACACACCAATTGGTGGCGCAACAAAGGGCATTACATGGTTTTAGATGACATACGGGAAACACTCGAAAAATACAAACCCGACGTGCTGATTATCGGCAAAGGCAAATTTGGCATGATGAAAGTCGACCCTGAAGTAGAGGAGTACGCCGAAAAAAACGGAATTGAGCTTTACCAGAAAGAATCCGGCAAAGCCGTTCGGTTCTTAAACGAACTCCTGTCCAAAAAATCCGATATCAAGCTCGTGGCGGCATTTCATCTGACGTGTTAGGAAACCATGAGATTTATTATATTTGTTAGAGCGTTCTTTGACATGCTGAGTTGTGGTTTGATTCAAAAATTGGATAAGATAAAACTCTAAACCAGCAATGACAATGACTGATGCAGTTGTGGTTTGATTCAAAAATTGGATAAGATAAAACCTTTCTCAAACGGAATATTCAACGGTCAGTGTTGTGGTTTGATTCAAAAATTGGATAAGATAAAACAGGAGTATTTTAATGCTTAACTGGGAACA
>CAZWHH010000074.1:0-2038 GCA_964633615.1 uncultured Bacteroidales bacterium
GACTAAAATCAAATATCTAATCCGCATCCCAATGTATATAAACTATAGGAAAAAGAGCGCTTTTAGAGCTTTTAGAGCGACTGAATAATTCATGAATTATTAATCTCCAATAGCAACTAAAATTACCTTCATTGAGCTCACTGCTTTTCGGTTCACTAAAATTTATTTCAGGAAATTTAAGTTTCCCGAATTAAGTTCGGGACAGGCTATCTAAGTCGGGGTTAAAAAACTGACATATATCTATATAACAGACGACTAACTGTCATGCTTACTTACATTGAACTCAAAAATTGAAATTTGTGATGAACATAATTTAGGGATATCTGTTTGACAAAACTAAGTCTAACCCTAAAAACTAAAACCTTATGGGAGTTTTAACAGGAAAAAAAGCGCCTTATTTTAAAACAGATGCTGTTATTAATGGCAGCGAAATAGTTACTAATTTTTCATTAGAACAGTACATTGGAAAAAAACATGTTGTATTCTTCTTTTATCCTGCAGATTTCACCTTTGTTTGTCCAACGGAAATAATTGCTTTTCAAAATAAAGTTGAGGAATTTGAGAAAAGAAATGTTGCTGTTGTTGGATGTTCTGTTGATTCAGCTTTTTCTCATTGGAAATGGTTACAAACAGAGCAAAAGGACGGAGGCATTAAAGGAGTAAAATTTCCTTTGGTAGCAGATCTTTCCAAGACTATTTCTGAAAATTATGATGTCCTTGCAGGAGAATATGACATCAACGAGGAAAATGAATCTGTATTTAAAGGTATTCCCCAGGCTTATAGGGGATTATTTCTCATCGATAAGAATGGAATTGTAAGGCACCAGGTAGTAAATGATATGCCATTGGGAAGAAGTGTTGAGGAAACTATACGAATGATTGATGCCCTTCAGTTTTATGAAGAAAACGGAGAAGTTTGTCCGGCTGATTGGCACAAAGGAGATAAAGCCATTAAGGAGACACAGGACAGTATTGCTGATTATCTTGCAAATTAAAAAAGGGCTTTCACAAATAAAAGCATCTCATTTTGGGATGCTTTTTTTATTTTTGTAATATGCGAGATTACAAAGTGTTAAATAATAAAGATCAAGCCGGGATTTTCAAAAATCTGTTGAAGATTTCTGAAAATGAATCACACTTTGCTTTACTTAACAGCGTTGATTTTTCAATAACTGAAAACAATAAAAACAAAGGAAATTTTAATTATATAGCAGCATGGGGAGTTGAGGATGAGATTGAAGGAACTGATAAAGATGGGTTTTATTCCTTTGAAAAATTTTATAAAAGCAAGAGCGATTGGCTTTTTGGTTACTTTGGGTATGATCTGAAAAATGAAGTGGAAAATTTAAGATCTAATAACTCTGATTATTTGAATTTTCCGGATCTCTATTTCTTCCAACCAATCTTCCTTGTCATTGCGGAGAACGGAAATGTTATTTTTTATTACCCAAAAATAAAGAGAAATACAGATGAAATATATGAGATAATTGAGCGGTTGGAAAGGGATAATGAAGATATCAGGCAAAATTGGGACCTCAGGCAAAAATTTGATATAAAATCCCGTTTTACCAGGGAAGAATATGTTGAGACTGTCCAAAAGCTTAAAGAACATATAAAAAGAGGAGATATATATGAAATAAATTTTTGTCAGGAATTTTATGCAAAAGCAATGATTAATCCTCAGGATAACTATTTGAAATTAAACACCTTATCTCCAACACCTTTTTCAGTTTTTTTGAAATTAAAACAGAACTACCTTATATCAGCCAGCCCCGAGAGATTCATGAAAAAACAAGGCACTAAGATTATTTCACAACCGATGAAAGGTACAATAAGAAGAGGGTCCACAGAGGAAGAAGACGGGGCATTAAAGGAAAAACTGGCTTCCGATGTAAAAGAAAGAGCAGAGAATGTGATGATTGTTGACCTTGTAAGAAACGATCTGTCGCGGACAGCTAAAAAAGGGAGTGTTGAGGTTGAAGAATTGTGCGGTATTTATACTTTTCCACAGGTACATCAGATGATCTCTACTGTTGTT
>CAZWHH010000074.1:2138-3721 GCA_964633615.1 uncultured Bacteroidales bacterium
GCTCACTGCAATTTTCAGCTTCGTGGAGAGGAAGCCAATGAAGATGAATGTTTTGTGAAAGAATTGGCTGAGAGCCTTGATGTACCGTTTCATGTGAGACATTTTAAAACAAAAGAATTTGCCAGTGAATATAGAATTTCAATTCAGATGGCTGCCCGAAAATTAAGGTATAATTGGTTTGAAGAGGTCAGAAAAGAAGAGGGATATGATTTAATTGCCCTGGGGCATAATAAGAATGATGTGGTGGAGACTTTCCTGATTAATTTAACAAGAGGAACAGGGATCAAGGGATTAATGGGTATTCAGGCAAAAATGAATTATTTGATCAGGCCCCTTCTTTTTGCTGATCGAAAACGAATCCTCTCCTATTCTGCTGAAAGAGGGTTGAGATTCAGGGAAGATTCTTCCAATAAAACCGTTAAGTATAGCAGAAATAAAATACGCCATCATATTATTCCTGATTTTCAGGAGATTAATCCGAGGTTTCTTGCAACAATGACAGAAAACATGAGTCGGATAAAGGAGGTTTATAGACTTTACAAAAAGTCTGTTGATGGTGAAAAGAATAGACTGGTTCGGGAATCCGGGGGAGACTTTTACATTCTGAAAGAAGGATTGAGAAATTCTGATTGTAGAGGGACTCTTTTATTTGAAATATTGGACCCTTTCAATTTTAACAGGGAGAACCTCCTTGAAATAGAAAAACATTTATCAGGAAAATCAGGGAAAGTTTTTTATTCACACACCCATAAACTTATTGTCGACAGAAAATATTTGATTGTAACCTCGATAAACCATGAAGAGGAAAAGAAATATTACCTGGACAAGCAGGTTTCTTCCATTCAGTTTCCTATTTCATTAGAGATTAGGAAAATTGACGATATTGACCAGTATAACATCCCGGTTGTCCCTAATAAGGCTGCTATAGATTATGACAAATTAGATTTTCCTTTAATTCTGAGAAAATGGCAGCATGGTGATTATTTCAAACCTTTCGGATTTGAGCATTTTAAAAAGTTGAGTGATTATTTTACAGATCGCAAGTATTCTCTTCTCGATAAAGAGAGATGTTGGATTGTGGCATCAGGTGAAAAAATTGTCTGGATTGTGAACGATCGTCTGGATGATCGTTTTAAGGTTGACAAGAATACTCGAATTGTCATTGAACTGACCTATTCTGAATAGAACTTTTTAGGGTTGATAACTTTATTCACCTGCTGGGCATCCAGCATGAAATTTGCCATAACTATCGCTGTAACTGCTTCAACGATTACCGGCATTCTGAGAGCTATACACAGATCATGTCTTCCTTTTATCTCAACTTCTTCGACCTGGTCTGATTCAAAATTCAAAGTTTTTTGTTTTTTAGGTGTACTGGACGGTGGTTTTATCGCTACTCTGAATACAACATCATTTCCATTGGTTATGCCGCCGTTTATTCCTCCTGCATAATTCGTATCCGTCTGTCCATTTTTGTTAATGATGGAATCATTGTGCTCGCTTCCTTTCATTCTGGCAGCTTCCATACCTGAACCAAATTCGATGCCTTTAACAGCAGGGATGGCAAACATAAAGTGACTGAT
>CAZWHH010000074.1:3821-8920 GCA_964633615.1 uncultured Bacteroidales bacterium
ATGTGACTCACCAAAGATAGATACCCTTAAAGAATGACCGAACGTATTCATTTGTTTAAAGTTGATTTAATTGTTTGATAATATGAGACTTATTTCTACTAAAATCCCCATTTTTTGATACTGCATCCCATCTAATCCTCATGCTTTATTCATTGTCTTTTGTCTACTATGTTGCAGGTAGATTAGGGTGGCATTAGTTGTTATTTATAATTATTTTTTCAAAGATATAAAAAATGCAGAACCATTTTGCGGTCAATGAAACCTAAATAAACCAACGAAAAAAATAAATTTGATAATTGATAATCAATAGCTTTCTTTAGTTTAATTAATCATCCCGGCTTTTAAACCGGGATGATTAATTATCAGTATGATGATTATCTATTTTTATGATGGGTTGACATTACCTAATTTTCATTTTTCTTTTCTTCTTCATATACCTCTTCTTCTTTTTTTTCAGGCTCTATATATTCCCTTTCCCATATATTTTCTGTCAGGTTTTCCAGCTTCTGGTCATAAAGTGTTAATGTCCTGTAATATTCAGGGTCTTTTAGTGATTCCTGAGCCTCTTTGCTTTCTCCTTTTGCTTTGTAAGGAAGAATATTTTCTCTGAAGTTTCGATAATGATCTCTGATGGAACAAGGCATTAGCCAGTTATCAGGTGTTTTTGGATGTGCCTGTCCATACTCCCTGATCCATTTTCTTCCATTTTTCATGAAATCGGAGAAAAGCGCATCTACAAGCGATTTGTTATTTTCGTACAGATCATAGACATTATCTACATAATACGGGACAAAGACACATGGCATGATATTTCCGTTCCAGTCTATGTAGAAATAACCACCTCGTCTGCCGTATGCAATACATCCGTTTACTAGTACTCCGCTGTTCCAGAAGTCAGCTACACAATATTGTTTTTCTCTTATTAATTTTTCCCATTTTCTATATAGCTGAACTCTCTTTTCAGGTTGTACCATCAGATCAAAAGCATGAGTACTTCTTCCTATGGGCATTAGCTGAAACTCCCACATATAAGTGGCACCTTGTTCTTTAAAGTAGAAGTCGTAAAATTCATCCCCTAATAACAGGTCCTCATTCTTACTGGTAGCTGTTACAGATATTCCAATTGGAACTCCTGCATTTCTGAGATTTTCAAATGATTTCATAATTTTATTAAATGTACCTTTGCCTCTCCTTTCATCAGTCTCTTTCTCAAAACCTTCTACGGAAATAGCAGGGGTTACATTACCCAATTCGGCTAATTTATCAGCCACTTCTTTAGTGATAAGCGTTCCGTTGGTGTAAACAAGGAAAAACATGTCGCTATATTTTTCAAAGATATCAAGCATTGTTTTTCCCTCACTTTTGTACATAAATGGTTCTCCTCCGCTAATGGTAATGAACCTGCTGTGGAATTTATCATGTACCTCCTCAACTATCTTATCAACTATATGATAGGGTAAAGTAGGAGTCGTATGTGAATTGGATGATGCATAACAGCCCGTACAATTTAAGTTACACCGCTGTGTGGGTGAAAGCACAATGAAATTTGGAGGATATTCACCGTGTTTTTCCTTGAAATTTTCCAGTCTCTCATTATAATACTGACCGTTTAGGAATGAGTTTTCTACCAGCACATGAGTCAGGCGTTTGAAAACATTCCCGGAAAAATACCCCTTGTTAAAATTCCTGACAGCTGATTGCAACATGGAATTCATGAACTGGTATTTTTTCTCCTGTACTTTCTTGAGATTCTCATCGTTTTTTTCTACAATCGTATTATATAAATGATTATCTAGTTTTTTTAGCAGATAGCTTTGCGCTACCTTATTGCTTACGAGTTCTTTTAGTACGTTGGTAAATATTATATTTTTCATAATGATTATATTTTATAACTGGGTTTAACAAAAAATTATTATCATTATTATATCCTTTATTTCTTAGTAATTTATTATAATTTTGAGGAGAATGTCAAGAAATATTATGTTAAATTCTGTTAAAATTGTGAATTAATATTGTAATTATGAGCCTTAAGGTCTGGTATTTATAATAAAAATGTAAATTAAGCTGAAAATATTATCATGTGAAGAAATAAGTCTGAGAATATTAAACTAATAAATTAATTTTATACGATGGATTTTCCTGTAGTTGCTATTTTACTATTGATCGGAGGAGTTGTTATAGGCTATTTATTTCGTTCGTTTAAGGGTTTTGTCAAACTTTCGGCAAAATTAACCGATGCCTCGATCTTTTTGCTGCTTTTCTTTTTAGGAGTCTCTGTTGGGATGAATGAAAGCATCATCTCAAATTTTGAAAAGATAGGGTTTACCGCATTAAATATAACCCTTTTGGCTTTATTGGGCAGTCTGTTAGTAACAGCTTTTATATCCAGGTTTATTTTAAAGAATCAATCAAAAGATTAGTTAATCTATAATGAAAAACACAGTTATTATACTTTTCTTTTTTGTGGCCGGCATCTTATTTGGTACCATGGCAATTTTTCCCGAAAGTTTTTCCGGGGAAAAAATGACTACTTATGTGTTGTATCTTTTGTTATTCATGGTAGGAATAGGAGTAGGCGCTAATAAGAATACACTAAAGATGCTGAAAGCGATTAATTATAAAATATTGTTGATCCCTGTTTCTGTCATTATAGGTACTTTTCTTGGGACAGCCCTTTATTCCTTGCTGGACACCAATATGACCTTACGCGAGTGCTGGGCTGTAGGTGCAGGATTTGGGTATTACAGCCTGTCCAGTGTGATCATAACAGAAATGGCTGGAGAAAGCCTGGGAGTGATCGCTTTGCTTTCAAACATTATAAGGGAGATATTTACTTTGGTATTCGCTCCACTGATTGCCAAATACTTTGGAAAACTGGCCCCTATTTCTTCAGGCGGGGCGACCTCTATGGATACAACCCTTCCAATAATTACGCGTTATTCGGGGACTGAGTACGTAGCTTTTTCTGTTTTTAGTGGGCTGGTGTTAACTTTGCTGGTCCCATTGCTTGTGCCTTTGATTTTGTGATTTGGGAAGCAGGAACCTTTCCATTTCCTAAAAAAAACAGTAAAATTTATTTACAATTATTACTTTTGTAGTGCTTTTTGCCTGAAATAATTATTTACAATACTAAATCAATTTAATATGAACAGGATAACAATAGACGTTCGTTCGGAAATAGGGGATATTGAGGGAGTTGTTTTGCACACCCCGGGGCATGAGGTAGAAAATATGACTCCCAAAAATGCCGAAAGGGCATTATATAGTGATATTCTGAATTTGTCTGTAGCAGGTAAAGAATATGAACAGTTTCGTGAGGTATTGAAAAAGCTTACAAAAACTTTTCAGGTGGAGGATTTGTTGCGTAATATCTTATCCAATGAAAAGATTAAAACCAATCTTCTGGATCGTCTTTGTAAATTTGAGCAACGTCCTGATGTGCTGGATTACCTAATGCAACTCACCCATAAAGAATTATCACGACAGCTCATTCAGGGAGTGGTGGAGAAAAAAGATACACTGACTAAGTACCTGAGTCGTGAGCGTTATGCTTTGCGGCCACTGCACAACTTTTTCTTTACACGTGATGCTTCCATGGCTGTCCTTGATGATGTCTTAATTGGAAGAATGGCCAATAATGTTCGTGAACGAGAATCTTTTATCATGGAAGCGATTTTTGACTATCATGATGTTTTTAAGACACGTACTGTTAACCCCCTGAATAAGAAGAATTGCAGCCCGGATACATCAATCGAAGGGGGTGATGTACTGATCGCCAGAGATGATATTTTATTAATAGGAGATGGGTCAAGAACCACCTCGCAGGGAATTGATTTTATTATTGAACAACTTATACAACAGGGTGAGAAAGACCGCCATATACTTGTTCAGGAACTGCCTTATCACCCTGAATCTTTTATTCACCTGGATATGGTTTTCACCATGCTGAATAAAGATGAATGCATGGTATATGAACCGCTGATTTTGAAGACTAATAAGTATCAGACAATTCATATTCATATACAAAATGGAAAAGTTTATTCCATTAAGGAGGAGGAGAATCTTTTAAAAGCGTTGAAAAGATTGGGAATGGATTTAAAACCTATCATGTGTGGTGGGACAAAAGATTCGTGGATTCAGGAAAGAGAACAATGGCATAGTGGAGCCAACTTTTTTGCTGTCGGACCCGGGAAAGTTATTGGATACGGGAGAAATGAGTATACCATGGAAGAGATGAATAATCAGGGATATGAAATTTTACCCGCAAAAGAAATCATTGGAGGGAAGATTGAAGCCGATAAATATAAAAAGTATGTAATTTCATTGGATGGTTCGGAGTTACCTCGAGGAGGAGGTGGTGCACGATGTATGACTATGCCGGTTCGTAGAAAACGGGTAGATTGGTAAAATACTACATTGAACAATACAACATTGCTCTGGCTTATGGCCGGGGCTTTTTGTTGATTTTACAGAGGTCTGTGTTAATTTTAAGTATAGGTAGGCAAATTCAGAAATAAAAGTAAATTTTGAAATTAACATCAATTTTCTAACAAGTCGGCAGGGGCAGTAAGCAGCGGAAACATGTGGCATGTAAAGGCTAAGTATATGATTTTAAAGAATTCGCATTTGACAAACAAATGATTTTTCATTTTCCCGTTCAGCGTAGCCTCCGGGCTAGGATGAATAAAGCTGTCTATTCGTCAAAGCTAACCAGGGCCTCTGGCTGGCTTAAGGCAAACTACTGCAACTCAAAACATGTAAGCATTGTGTAAAACACTTAATTTTGCTTACTTTTATACTTGCCGAACAGATGATATTGTGGCAAGATGTTGTGTTTGGTTCGGCCTAGCCGGACAGTTGCCGAACAGGGGGATTTTATAAGGCAGTTTTGGAAAACTTAATTCCTTGAATAATAGATTTTAATTAATATTTTGTGTTTTGGAGGTCACAATTTGTGACCTCCAAAATTAGTGAAACAATACATGGTCTTTTTTAATAATATAATAATTTAATCTTATGAGTGAATCCAGCAAAAACATCTCACTCCCTGATGAAGTAGTAATGAATAAGATTTATGTTGTAAGAAATGTAAAAGTTAT
>CAZWHH010000075.1:0-6954 GCA_964633615.1 uncultured Bacteroidales bacterium
TTATTTCATTAATTCTTCTACTGCCTCCATTAATTGCTGATCAATTCCTTTGGATACCTTGCTGTAGTCCTGTCTAACTTTAATATTGGGTTCCAGTTGTTTATTTTCAAGATATTCTCCCTCTAAATTTTTGGAACCTACTTGAGGAATACCAAACACGAGTGTTGGATCCTGTAATCTTTCCCACCATACAGCAGTCATAGTTCCCGGTACCGGCATACCAATGGTTTTGCCAATATTTAGTGTTTTATAGGCATAAGGGAAGCCATGGGCATCTGAATAATTTCCTTCGCTCATTAGCACAACTGATTCTTTGGTCCATTGTGTCATAGGATCATGGCCAAAGTGCTGTCCACGGGGGTAATAATCAACATATTTAGTACCATTAAATAAAATGGCAAGATCGTTATGCAGCCAGCCCCCTCCGTTAAATCGGGTATCAATAACGACGGCTTCTTTATGATAGTTTTTTCCAAAGAGGTTGGAATAAATTTGCCTGAATGATCTGTCGTTCATTGACTGAATATGGATATAGCCAATTTTTCCATCTGAAAGTTCTTCGGTCTTTTTTCGCATGTTTTCCACCCATCTTTCATACAGCATGTGGTTTTTTTCTTGTTGTGAAATTGGCTTGACAGCCTCTTCCCAATGTTTTTTTGTATCCGGGTCATAGACCGTCAGTAATATTTTTTTCCCTTTCTGATGATTTAGCAGGCTAAAATATATATTTGTGTTTTCAATAGGTTGATTGTTGATTTTTTTAATTATATGACCTTTTTGAATATTTGATTCGGCCTTGTTAAGCGGGCTTTTATCCAGAATTTCCATAATTTTTATACCTTTTCCGTCAAAGTCCCAGTCAAAAAATATCCCAAGCGCAGCCGTCCGATCCTCATTTTCTCCACGGGAACTATATCTGGCACCTGTATGCGAAGCATTTAACTCCCCAAGCATTTCGCTTAGCATTTCTGCAAAATCGTAATTATTATTAATGTGGGGTAAAAACCTTTTATATTCTTGTTTATAAAATTCCCAATCTACTCCATGCAGATCTTTATCATAAAATTTCTTTTTAACTTGTCTCCAAATGTGTTCAAACAGGTATGCCTTTTCTCGTTCTGTTTTTAATTCTATTTCAGCGTCGAACTGTACGGGCTTAGTAGTATTTTTCTTTAGCTCTATTTTGGAAATTTTTCCTCCGGATAAAACAAACAATTCGTTGCCTTTCTTATTCAGGTGTAGTTGCCCACCATATCTTGTTTTTAAATCGACTGCTTTTTTGGTTTCATTATCCAGGAAGTTATGAACCCATAAGTCATAGTGTTTATCAAATTTACATAAATAGTAGAGTTTGTCTCCTTTTTTCGACATTACGGCATCAGAGAGTGATGAAGAATGGATTGTAAGTCTTTTTGTACGGTCATTGAGCCCTTTGAATTCTATTTTTACAGGCTCAATTTTCTTTTTTTCTTTTTCTTCCTCTCTGTCTCCATCATCATTTTTATCATCCTCTTTTTTCCCGTATTTGTCCTTTTTATATATTTCGAGTTCTTCCTTTGTCATATTAAAAGTATCAAAAGCCTCCCGGTTGAAGAACATTCCATAAACGTCATACTGGGCTCCCCAGCTTCCGTGACTTCTCATTCCTTTTCTGTCTGTAAACCAAATCATCATTTTACCATCCATCATCCATTTGGACCTGTTGTCGTCATATCCACTTTTAGTAAGATTTCTGACCTCTTTTTCACCCTTTGCATCAATCAAACCTATTTCATTTGAAAACAAATGCTGCGGAGAGTACTGAGCCAGGAACCATTTCCCGTCGGGTGACCACTGAAACCACTGATCTCCGTCCGAATATGAATAGTTATATTTTCCTTCAAGGATCGTTCTTATTTTCTTAGAATTTAGATTTATGACTTTTAAGGTGGTTCTTTCTTCCAGAAAGGCAACTTCCTTTCCGTCGGGTGAAAATGCCGGTTGAAAGGTTTCTTTATTGGTTTCCATGATGGGTTCTTCTTTAATCACTGTGGAAAGGGAGAATAGTTTTTCATTTTCTCTGGCGAGAGTGGATTCGTATAAGTTCCAACTTTCGTTTCTTTCAGAAGCATAAAGTAGCTTTTTCCCATCCGGGCTGAAACTTGCAGAACGTTCTTGTTCTGGTGTGTTTGTAATTCTTTTTGTAGTTTTATAATCAGTAGTGGTTGTAAATACATCACCCCGCACGATAAAGGCAATTTCTTTTCCGTTCGGAGACAAGCTCATTTCACTCACATCAGAATTATAGGTTTTATACTGAATTCTGTTTTTTTTATCATCCGAACGCAGATTAATTAATACTTTTTTTGGTTCTGAATTTGCTTTTTTGAGGTATATTTCCCCGTTATAACTAAAGCATAGTGTATTGTCGTTGCTGATTGACAGGAATCTGACAGGGTGGTTAACTAATGAAGTTATTTGTTCTGCTTCTGCAGTTTCTTCGTTTTTAGTATTGATATTAAGTTTTCCTATATTAAAATTGTTGTTAAACTGTTCTGTTAGAAAATACAGGTTCTTTTCTTTATGATCCAGAATCGGCCATCGGTCTTCGCCTTCGTATTCAGTAACTTTTTGATGTTTTCCTGATTGAGTATTATACCGCCATAGGTCTCTGGTAATAGATGATTTATGGTGTTTCCTCCATTTATTTTCATATCCCTTTCTGTCCTGATAGTAGATAAATGATTTATCTGTTGTCATTTTTGCTTCTTCAGCAGGGGTTGTCAGAATTTGCTTAATATTTTTATTGGTCAGAGATACCTCATAAAGTTCTGAGAGTGCTGAGGAGGGATACATGACATTTGAAGATTTGTCCTGAAGGGCAGCACTATAAAAAATTGAATTATTATCCGGTGAAAAACTACCGGGAATTTCATTGTTAGAGTGAAAAGTCATTCTTTCAGGTGTGCCTCCCTGCTTATCAATAACGTAAATATCAAAATTCCCATACCTACTGGATGCATAAGCAATTTGGTTGCCATCAGGAGACCAGACAGGTTTAAAATCATATGCAACGTGAGAGGTAATTGGTATGGCAGTACCACCTGAGGCAGGGACTTTGTAAATATCTCCTTTATAGCAGAAAGCAATAGAATTACCGTCGGGGGATATTGAAGGGTAGCGAAGCCAAAGAGGATTTTCTGTATTTCCGGCCAGGGTGGTTTCCACTAAAAAGAAAAAAAGGATGAAGGGAAACAGTTTTTTAAAGTTCATATTTTAGTAATTTTGTTTAAAAAATATAAAGGTATGAATTTTTTATTTATGATTGATTTGACCCGCATTTTTTTTAAAATTAATATAAATAATGATCGTTCTATTTTTTATAATCTTTAAGTATTTAATATATAGATGTTTGTAATTTTGATAGATGTTATACAACATTAGCCCGCCACTCGGCTAACATGACAAAAATCATGTTTATGAAATTATGTCCAACCTAATTTTAACCGTGAAAATCAATTTATAAAGTATAAGTTTTACTGTTATTAATTTAACAGTGTTATTAATTTAACAAATATTAATTAAAATTGTGTGATATGCCTGAAATTAAAGAATTAGTAAAAAACTTAGCAGACAAGCATGGAAGAAACCGTGAGAGTTTGCTTCCAATTTTACAAGGTATTGTTAAAGAAGAGAGAAGTATTTCAGAAATAGCCATGACGGAAGTAGCCAGGGAATTAGAAATGTCGGCTGCTTTGGTATATGGAACAGCTTCTTTCTATTCTTTCCTGGATATTGAACCAAGAGGTAGATATGTAATCCGGGTTTGCCGAACAATCACTTGTGATATGAAGGGGAAAAAAGAAATTGTGGATACATTAAAAGATCTTTTAAAAATTAATGTAGGTGAAACCACCAAAGACCACAAATTTACCTTATTGGAGACCAATTGTCTCGGTTGGTGTCATAAAGGTCCTGCAATGCTTATTAATGAGGAGGCTTATACAGAGTTAACTCCCGAGAAGATAAGTGATGTTATTGATGATTATATGAAGAAACTAGATTAAATTTTTAACCTTTAAAGACGATAATTATGCCAGATAATAAGAAACTTCAAAGAGTTGATTTAATTTTTACGGAGGAGTGCAGCTATAAGGACGTCCTCGAAAAAACATTAAAGCGACCCAAAGATGAGATCACCCAGGAAATATTAGATTCCGGCTTGAGAGGAAGAGGAGGAGCTGGCTTCCCAACAGGATTAAAATGGAAGTTTACAGCTCAGGAAGAGAGCGATGAGAAATTTGTTATATGTAATGCAGATGAAGGGGAGCCGGGAACATTTAAGGATCGTGAGATACTAACTCGTGTACCTTTTAAAGTATTTGGAGGTATGGCTGTTTGCGGTTACGTAATAGGAGCCAAAGAAGGTTATGTATATTTACGTGGTGAATATGAGTACCTTAAAGAAGATATTCAGAAGAGAATAGATGAATTTCATAAGACACTTGATGAATTAGGCCTTGACTTTCGTATAAAACTATTAATGGGATGCGGAGCTTATATTTGTGGTGAAGAGAGTGCTTTGTTTGAATCAATGGAAGGGAAAAGAGGAGAACCCAGAAACAAGCCTCCTTATCCTACCCAGGAAGGTTTTAGAAAAAAACCTACAGTGATTAATAATGTGGAAACTCTCGTATATGCATTAATGATATGCAATGTAGGCTCACAAAAATTTCAGGAACTGGGAACAGCTGATTCCAGAGGTTCTAAGGTGTTTTCTATTTCCGGGGATACTCCAATTTCAGGAATTTATGAACTCGAGCTGGGAATGGCACTCTCTGAATTTGTAGAAGAATTTGGCGACGGTGATACCAAGGCTGTACAAGTTGGAGGCGCTGCAGGTTTTTGTGTACCCCGAAAAAAATTCAACGATACCATTATCGGGTTTGAAGGGGTTCCTACAGGAGGCTCTATGATGCTTTTCAATAGCTCCAGATCCATGTATAATGTACTTAAGAACTATGTAGAATTCTTCAGAGAAGAATCTTGCGGTCAATGTACTCCATGTAGGGTTGGTTGTCAGCAGCTACTGAAGGGAATTGAAGCTGTTAAGAAAGGTGAAAAACCGACTACCTACCTCAAAACCTTACTTAAGCTGACTGAAGTAATGAAAATTACAGCAAAATGTGGTTTGGGACAATCCGTAGCAAACTCATTTTCCTCTATAGTTGATAACTTCAAAGAGGAAATGATTTACTAATCTTTTGTTAAATCGATAAAACAATTATAAAATGGCAGATAAAGTAAATTTAAAAATAGATGGAATAGACGTAAGTGTTGATAAGGGCAAAACAGTCCTTGATGCAGCAAATAAGCTCGATATCCATATTCCTACGCTGTGTTACCATGAAGACTTATGTGTAGCCGGGAATTGCCGGGTTTGTGTAGTGGAAAGAAAGGGTGCCAATAACCTGGTTGCTTCTTGTGCTACTCCAGCAGAAGAGGGTATGGAGATATTGACCAATACATTAAAAGTACGTCAGGCAAGAAGATATATTGTAGATCTTTTACTTTCAGAACACAGAGAAGATTGCACAAAGTGTTATAAAAACCATAATTGTGAGTTGCAATCACTGGCAGCAGATACAGTTATCAGTGATTATCTTTTTATGGACCTTGTACCTGATAAAGATTACACTATTGATCAATACTCGCCGTCAATCATTAAAGATGATGGAAAATGTATCCGTTGTCAAAGATGTGTGAGAACATGTACAGAATTACAGCATGTAAGTGCATTAGGTGTGGCTTATAAAGGAAATGAGATGAAAGTTTCTACTTTCTTTGAAAATCCAATGATTGAGGTGGTCTGTACTAATTGCGGCCAGTGCGTGAATCGTTGTCCAACCGGTGCTTTGGTTGAAAGAAATTATATCGACCAGGTATATGATGCTATTTACGATGAAGATACTCATGTAGTGGTTCAGACTGCACCTGCTGTACGTGTTGCTTTAGGTGAAGAACTGGGTTATGAACCCGGAGAAAGAGTCACCGGTAAAATGGTTACTGCTTTGAAACGTGTGGGCTTTGATTCTGTGCTCGACACAGACTGGTCTGCTGACTTAACCATTATGGAAGAGGGCACTGAGTTATTAACCAGACTGAAAAAAGCTCTTGTTGATAAAGACAGCAGTGTTAAGTTGCCAATGACCACCTCTTGCTCACCAGGATGGATTAAATTCATTGAGCATACTTATCCGGAATTCCTCGAGAATGTCTCTACATGTAAATCACCTCAGCAGATGTTTGGTGCTTTGGCCAAAACTTATTATGCAGACAAACGAAAATTGAATCCTGAAAAGGTAGTTTCTGTATCTGTGATGCCTTGTACAGCTAAAAAATATGAGGCTGACAGACCTGAAATGCGTGATAGTGGGTATAAAGATGTTGACTATGTATTGACTACCCGTGAGTTGGGAATGATGATACGTCAGACAGGAGTCGATTTCTTAACTCTTCAGGATAATAAGTACGACAGTATTATGGGTGATTCTTCCGGTGCTGCTGTTATTTTCGGAGCAACCGGTGGTGTGATGGAGGCCGCTTTAAGAACAGCTTATGAAATCGTAACCGGGAAAGAAGTTCCTTTTGATAACCTGAATATCACACCAGTTCGTGGAATGGAAGGTGTTCGTGAAGCATCTATCGTGATCGAAGGGGCAAAAGACGACTGGAAATTTCTTGAAGGCGTTGAACTAAAAACTGTTGTGGCACACGGCTTAACCAATGCAAGAGAAGTGATGCAGAAGGTTAAGAAAGGTGAGGCAGACTGGCACTTTATTGAAATAATGGCATGTCCGGGCGGTTGTCTCGGCGGTGGTGGTCAACCAATTCCAACAACCCCGGAAATCAGACAAAAGCGTGCTGATGCCATTTATGAGGAAGATGCGAATATGCCCGTAAGAAAATCTCATG
>CAZWHH010000075.1:7054-8851 GCA_964633615.1 uncultured Bacteroidales bacterium
CCCAACACAAATATTGTAAATAAAATCCAGGGAGTAATTTCTTTTTTATTGCCTTCTGATTGATGCACATGCGCATGACTATCCGTATGAGAATGTTCATGAGAATGGATTGTGCCATTGGAATGAAGGTGTTTATGTGTGTGTTTCTTTCCTTTCAGTGCCTTCCTTAAACCCCAGGCAAAATATATCAATCCGAACGCTATTAAAAACCATGCTGCTATATTTCCCCGGAAGCCTTCAAAGTTTGTAACTTTATTGATAGCCAAACCTAAAGATATCCCTATTATTCCGAGAATAACAGAACTTCCGACATGGCCCAGACCACAAAGAAACGTGATCCAGGCAGTTTTTATATAAGACCATTTTCTGGCTTTTGCCATCATGACAAAAGGGACATAATGATCAGGACCTAAAATAGTATGTAAAAAGGCTAAAGATGCCGCTGTTAGAGCTAATACACTTATTTCTGTTTCCATAAAACCTGCTTCATGATCTCTTTATAAGTATTTTTGATATTCTTTGGGCACATCAACGTATTTTTTATAAAGTTCGGCGTCTGGTCCCATTCCTTCTACTTTTTTATCATGTAATTTGTATGTGCATTTTTCACCGGCAATTCCGGAAAACAGAATTTCATACTCTTTTTCGTTTTCATCAACCATAAAAACTTTGACAAGATTTTTGTTTTCTTCCTTGTTTAAAGTAGCGTGGCAAATTGGGCACTGGAAGAGGTATTCTTCCCCTTCTTTAATTTCGAAACTCGGATGCTTTGTTGTTGTGTAGTTCCCTAATTCCGGACTAAGAAATACCAATCCTTTGTTATTAGTTTTTGATTTGGCTGTAAAAACAAGATTGTCTCCGACTCGTAACTGGCCTTTACAAATGGGGCAATAATAATCGTAGCGCATAATTCCTCCCTTTTTATAATTATATGAATAAAAATAATTTATGTCAATTCACTATGTTTTTAATTTAGCTCATTGATCTTTTTTATTAATAAGTCTGCTGTTTTTTTTATTTCCGGTGTAAGATTTTCGCCAAAGCGGATATTTTCCGGTTGAATTCCTAAAATATAGGTTTTGCTGTTGAATAGTTCAGAAATTTTATTTAGTGAAATATTGTGCGTGTTTGTAATAAATCCATTTATCCGTTCAACGGGAAGTATATCCCAAAAACCGGGTTTCTTATTGAAATCAACACAATCAATAAGGATCAGATGTCCGGAATTGACCTGATTGATTTTACTTATGTAGTTCTCAATTGATACTTCAACAGTTAAGGATCTTTTTTTACCAGTCTCCTGAATATGATTTGAGATGTACACACCCACCCCGTCATCATGTTTTAATACATTCCCTATTCCTACAAAGAGTAAATTTTTATTGTTCAATTGAATCAATTTGGTTTCATCCATTTTTTATTTAATATTTTTAACCAACACTTCTCTCAAGCAATTGGGACATAGAACATTAAACATATCTCTTCTTTTAATATCTTCGGTGACATCTACTTCAGTATCTTCTGCATCATCTGTCGCGAGTCTTAGTTTTTCATTCAGTACATTGAGATTCATTATGTTTGAATAGGCTTTGGGGCCTAATTTTTTATGCATGAACATGTAGTGTTCTTTCGTGGTAATGACTGCTCCGCAGTTTTTGCAGAATAATAATTCTTTTTCCTGGTATTCTATATTCGTGTTTCGGTCGAATGAGGAAATATCGTATATTTTATCTGACAATTTCACTCCTTTTCCTGTAATGCAATGTTCTTCACACTGACCGCAAAAGATACATTTTC
>CAZWHH010000076.1:0-8723 GCA_964633615.1 uncultured Bacteroidales bacterium
AAATTAATCCACAGGCAGAAGTTGTTTTCGGAGTTATTATGGGGACAGGCGTTGGTGGAGGTATTGTAGTTAATGGAGAGATTCTTGAAGGGTTACAAGGTATCGCTGGAGAATGGGGACATAATTTCCTTGATGAATCCGGAGGAAAATGTTACTGCGGCAGAATCGGATGTGTGGAAACCGTAATTTCCGGTCCCGCCCTGGAACTTTACTACCAATCACTTACCGGCAATGAATTGAAACTGGATGAAATTTCCCGCCTGCATGAAGATAATGCGGACCCCTATGCCACCCAAACAATAGACCGTCTTAACTATTTTTTTGGGAGAGCTATTGCTTATGTGATCAATATTATCGATCCGGAAATCATTCTTCTGGGTGGCGGGGTAGGTAATGTTTCAGCACTCTATAAAAAAGGAGTTGAAGAGACACAAAAGCATGTTTTTAATCAAGGACTTGAAACCAAATTTGTAAAACCGGAACTTGGGGACTCTGCAGGTGTTATAGGAGCGGCATTTTTATAAGCAATCCTATCCTGATATTATCTTCTAAAAATCCTGATAAGCAAATTTTAAACATTGCAATCTTATTGCTTATGGTTGTTGTTTAATGAAATATCTGTTTTTAAACTTTTCAATGTTTTATCTGTTAAACCAGAAGTTTAATAAGTTATCTAAAAGTTTGTTATTATAAAATACACTAAAATATAATGAAAAAAATAGACCGTAGAATTATTATTATTGGGGCTTTAATATTTATAGTAGGTCTGGCTTATGGAATTATGAAGTTTTTAATTGCCCAGGGAGAAGAACCCAGAATGAGACCTCAGAAAGAAGTAAAACGATTTGTTGAGGCTGAAGCTGTAAAATATGAAACTGTTGTTTCTCCTGTTTCAGCACCTGGCCGATTAAGGTCACTTGCAGAAGTCGATTTGGTCGCGGAAGCCTCGGGTAAGATTATCGGTTCGGAAATTCCATTGAAAAAGGGAAGCACTTTTGAAAAGGGGGATGTACTGTTTACAATCTATCCTGATGAAGCAGCGCTTGCGCTTCAGTCCAGAAAAAGTCAGTTTTTAAATCTGCTGGCTAATCTTTTGCCGGATTTGGCTATTGATTTTCATGAGCAGGAAGATCAGTTCAGAAAATTTTTCAATTCTGTGCAGATAGATAAACCTCTTCCTTCTTTCCCTGATGTGAAATCTGAAAAATTTAGAATTTTTCTTGCAAGCCGGAATATTCTGAGTGAATACTACGGAATTAAAAAGGATGAGCTAAGGTTAAGCCGTCATACCGTAAACGCACCTTTTGACGGCACTTATGCAGAGGTAATTATGGAAGCAGGTGCTTATACAAATATGGGAGGCCGTATTGCCAGAGCAATAAGAACAGATATCCTTGAGATGGAGGTTCCGCTTGAGCGTTTTGATGCAAACTGGGTAAAAGTAGGGGATAAAGCCATTATACACTCAGAAAAAAGAAATATGACATGGGAAGGGTATGTTGTGAGAAAGAATCAATTTGTTGATGCTTCCACACAATCGCAGGGTGTATTTATACGTGTGAAGAATAATCCGGAAAAGCCTTTATTAACAGGAGAGTATTTACATGCACAATTTCCCGGGCACCCGGTTGCAGGTGTGATGGAGGTTCCCAGAAATGCTGTTTTTAATACAAATGAAGTATTTATTGTCAATAATAACCGACTTCATAAAAGAAACATCGATATTGTTAAGGTGACAGAAGAAACAATTTTGCTTAAGGGACTTGAACAGGGGCAGATGCTTGTAATGGAACCCCTGATAAATGTTTCTGAAGGAACAAAAGTTGAAATTTATAACCAACCCAGAAACACAGGAAATAATCAGCAGAAAGAAACCGCTGCTAAAGAGAATTAATGAATATTTTTCCAACCATATAAGATTATGAGAAAAATTGTTGAACGTTTTGTTGAGTATCCAGTATATGCAAACCTTATTATTGCTTTTGTGATTCTTGCGGGTGGATTTAGTCTGTTGAATATGCATAAAGCGTTTTTTCCGGAAAGAGAGAGCCGTTATATTAGTATTTCTGTATTTTATCCGGGAGCCTCTCCCCAGGAAATGGAAGAGGGTGTTACTGCACGGTTGGAAGAGGCAGTAAGAGGAATAGTGGGAATTAAAGAAATTACTTCTACATCTGTGGAAAACAGTTCCAGGGTTACTATCGAAACAACTGGAGAGTATCCTGTTGATGAAGTATTGATGGAGGTTAAAAATGCAGTGGATGGAATTTCTGCCTTGCCTTCGGCAGCGGAACGTCCAATTGTTGCCAAACAGCGATCGCGGTCCCCCGGGGTAAGGATGTCGCTCACTCCTTCTGATGGATCAGAAGTTGATCTGATGACTCTTAAAGATCATGCGCAGCGGATAGAAGAAGATCTTTATAATTCAGGAGTGGTGAGTCAGATTTCTATTTCCGGTTTCCCCTCACCGGAATTGTCTGTTGAAGTCAGAGAAGAAGCTCTCCTTCGTTATAACATTACCTTTTCCGATATCATGCGGGCTATTCAGTCAAATAACCGGGATATATCCGGAGGCCAGATTAAGTCTGAAGAAGAGGAATTGATGATACGCCTCAGATCCCGAAGTACTGATCCGAATAAGATCGGTAATATTATTTTACGGGGTCAGGAAGATGGTGGTTTTATCAGAATACGCGATGTTGCCGAAGTAAAGAAAAAATTTGCGGATACGTCTTATGAAACCTGGGTAAACGGCAAACAGTCAGTTTCTATTAATATTGAGAAATTACCGGAAGAAGATCTGGAGGAAATAACTGAATATACCTATAATTATATTGAAGAATTTAACGGGAAGAATTTAGGAGTGGAACTGGAAACTTCCAGGGCTTTTCTGAATATTTTGCAGAGCAGGCTGGACTTACTTACCAAAAATGGATTGATAGGGTTGGGGCTTGTTATTCTTTCTTTGTCTGTTTTCTTAAGCATTCGATTATCACTGTGGGTTTCCTTTGGGATTCCTTTTAGCTTTCTGGCAATGTTTATCTTTGCTGGTTATCTGGGAATTACTATAAATATGATTTCGCTTTTCGGAATGATACTGGTGATTGGAATACTCGTAGATGATGGTATTGTTATTGCCGAAAATATCTATCTTTATTTTGAAAAAGGAATGAGTCCGATGAAGGCTGCTGTAGAAGGTACCATGGAGGTTCTTCCTGCAGTGCTGACATCTATTACAACAACCATTATAGCTTTTATGCCCCTCCTGTTTCTTTCAGGAACCCGTATGGAAATGATGTTTCATATGGCAATTGTGGTGATTGGAGCTTTGTTCTTTTCTCTTTTCGAGGCTTTCTTTGTCTTGCCTGCTCATCTGAGTAGTCACAGGGTACTTAACCGTAAAAATCTTGAAGCCAAAAATAAAGGAATAAAAAAATATTTTGAGGGCTTTATTGTTTGGCTGCGTGAAAATATTTATCATCATATGCTATATTGGCTGTTGAAATACAGGCATGCTGTTGTAGGTATACCCATTGCTCTTATTTTAGTCACAGCAGGCTTGTACTTTGGAGGACATATTAAGAATACATTTTTTCCAATGGTTGATTTTGACAGTTTTTCTGTAAATGTGGCTTTTACTCCGGGTGAAGGAGAAGTACAAACCAAAAAATATTTGAGGAGGTTTGAAGATGCTATTTGGGGAGTAAATGAAGACCTTAAAGAGGAACTAAAAACAGAATCAGATGTTATTGAAAGAGTAGCTTCTACCTTAGGAAATGCTTTTCGTGGGCAGGAGCGAGGGGCACATGCAGGAAGTATAAGGGTATATCCGGTTGATTTGGAAGGTCTCCCTCTTAGTGGTCACCAGATTGCCAATATGGTAAGGAAAAAGATAGGGGCTGTACCGGAAGCAAGGAAGTTTACTGCAGGAGGAAGAAGTCGCTGGGGCTCTCCGGTGTCCATTGGTTTGATGTCAAGAAATCTGGAAGAACTGAATGAGGCAAAAAGTTTCTTAATGAGTAAGTTGACAGAGCTGCCACAATTGAAAGATATAACAGAAAATGTTGCCCTGGGAAAACAAGAGGTACGGCTTGATCTGAAGCCTAAAGCTTACTTCCTTGGATTAGATGAAGCTTCTATTGCTACACAGGTGCGTAGAGGTTTTTACGGGGGCCAGGCTCAACGACTTCAGGAAGGCAGAGACGAACTTCGCGTGTGGGTTCGGTATCCGAAGTCAGACCGCCTTACAAGGGGCCAACTGGAAAAAATGAAAATCAAGACACCAGGAGGAGAATATCCATTAATTGAACTGGCGGATTATCACCTGGAAAGGGGACCTGTCGCGATTAATCGTTATAATGGCGCAAGAGAAATCAGAGTGGAAGCAGAAACTGTTGATCCATATGCTCCGGTTCCTGAGATCCTGGGAAAAATTGAACAGGATATCATGCCCGATTTGGAGTCCCGGTTTACCGGAATACGTTACAAATTCCAGGGGCAGTCTAAACACAGTAATGAAGCACTTTCTAAAGTAGGAAAATATTTTATAATAGCTTTTATAGTTATAATTTTTCTGATGATATTACACTTTAAGAGCGTAAATCAGACTATTATAATTTTGGCAATGATTCCTCTGTCCATGCTTGGGGTATTCTGGGGTCACGGAATTCATGGAAAACCCATTTCTATAATTAGTTTGTGGGGTATGATTGCCCTTACAGGTGTCATCATCAATGATGCCATTGTTTTTCTTGCAAAGTATGATAATCTGCTTCTTAAAGGACACAAAGTCCACGATGCAGTTGTGGAAGCAGGAAAGACAAGGCTCAGGCCCATTATCCTTACGAGTATTACAACAACTGTGGGACTTTTCCCTATTATTCTCGAGAAAAGTGTACAGGCCCAGTTTCTGATACCAATGGCAATTAGCCTGGCTTATGGAGTTTTCATAGGAACGATTTTTATCCTGATATTTTTTCCTGTTCTTATAATGTTGTTGAATGATTTCAGAGTTTACCAAAAATACCTGTGGACAGGGAATAAGCCTGAAAGAAGGGAGGTTGAGGTTGCAGTTATTTTAAATAACAGGCGTACAAAATATGAGACCAATGGCACTGCTAAGATAGTTGAAGAAAACAATAAACCCTCGTCACCAAAAGATGACTAATAAGATTTGAAATTGATGAAAGAAATTATGATAGCAATAAAAAAAATAGTTACGTTATTTATTTTTTTAGGTAGTTTTTTTAGTGCAAGCAGCCAGGATAATATGCTTAATCTTCCTGATGCGCTACAAAAGGCTCTTAAAAATAATTACGGAATAACCATTTTAAAATCTGAAAGGGAAATTGCCAGTCTGAATAATAACTGGGGAACAGCAGGGAGATATCCGACTCTTGGACTTGATATTTCTTCTACAAATAATGCAGATCTCCTGAACAATTCTTCTTCCAACCGGATTTCAGGAGGAATTGGAGTCAACTGGACACTTTTCGATGGTTTTCGGGTGAACGTAACAAAAGATAAACTGGCAAAACTTGAAAATCTTGCCCAGGGTAGACTGGCTGTGGTTGTGGAAAACACTATTCAGGATGTGATCCTGGGATATTACAATGTACTTTTACAAAAGGAGCAACTGCTGGTACTGAAAAAAGTGATGTCATTATCTCGCGATCGATATGAATATGAGTTGATGAGAAGAGAACTTGGGAAATCTCTTACCTACAATGTGCTTCAGTCAAAAAATATTTACCTGGAGGATTCTGCTGCTTATTTGAATCAACAGGTGATTGTCAGGAATGCCAAAAGAAATTTGAATTTTGTCCTGGGAGTGGAACCTGAAACAAATTTTCAGTTTACCGAATCTTTTGAATCGGACACTGTTGATTATGAACTGGGGGATTTGTTAAATAAGATGCTTTTAAGCAATCAAACCTTGCAAAATCAATATATAAACCTAAGGTTGCAGAAAGATGAGGTTAAACTCAGTAAAAGCGCTATGTATCCTTCGGTGCGGTTGTCGGCAGGACTCGATAACTCCTGGTCCCGGCTGAACAACCAGGGAATTGATCCTTCAACTTCTGAAACGGTAACACCTTATGGAAATGTAACGTTAAGCTATGATATATTTACCGGAGGAAACCGCAAAAGAGCTATTCAGGTAGCCAGGATTAACAAAGAAATTGCAGCAATCGAGAATGAGGAGATAAAACATAGCCTTACGAACCAATTGTATAACGTGTATGATCTGTATAATGTCCGAAAAACTTTACTGGGAGTGGCAGAGGAAGGTTTGGAAGCTGCTGAGCTTAACCTGGAAATTGCTGGCAAAAAATTTAAGGCAGGGGCAATAAATTCTTTTAATTACAGGGATATTCAGCTTATATACGTGAATGCGGCCTTGCAAAAATTAAGGGCCACTTACGATCTGATCAGTTCTAATACTAATTTGACCCGCCTTACAGGAGGATTTGTAAACGAAGAGGAAGAATAAACTGGTAATTAGTTCTGCTGTCAAAATTTTATTTTTCCTACTCAAAATAAATACCTTTGCATCTATGAATCATTATGATGTAATCGTGGTTGGAGCAGGTCCCGCCGGTTTGATGGCTGCAGGCAGAGCTGCTGAACTGGGTGGCAAAGTCCTGGTTTTGGAGAAGATGATGCGTGAAGGCAGCAAACTGTTGATTACAGGTAAAGGACGCTGTAATTTAACCAATAACGCACCTGTCAGCGAGTTTATTAAGCATGTTTATCCGAAAGGAAGGTTTTTACGGAACGCTTTTAATCAGTTTTTTTCTGAAGATATTATTGAACTGCTTCAACGATATGGCGTAGATATCACATTGGAGCGGGGAGGGCGTTATTTCCCGACAAGCGGCAAGTCAGCAGATGTATTGAATGGACTCCTGAAATGGGTTCATGAATCAGGTGTTGAGATACAATGCGGGCAGCGTGTCGAAAAATTGCATATTGAAGACAATAGCATAAAGGGACTGCAGGCAAACGGGAGCATGTTTTCTTCCGATCAGATAATTCTTGCTGCCGGCGGGAACGCATACCCGGCCACCGGGTCTAACGGAGAGGGGTATGAACTGGCCCGGCAGGCAGGGCATTCAATTAATACAGTCAGACCGGCCCTGGTTCCTCTGGAAACAGAAGGTGAAACAGCTAAGAAACTGGGAGGTTTGAAATTAAAGAATGTAAAAGCCATTGTTTGGGTAAACAGGAAGAAAACGAAAGAAGCATTCGGCGAAATGGTTTTTATGGAATACGGACTATCAGGACCCATCATACTGACTCTGAGCAGAACTGTGGTGGATGAGCTGAATAATGGGAAACGGGTGGAAATAACAATAGACCTCAAGCCAGCGCTAGATGAGCAAAAACTTGACAGGAGATTGTTAAGGGAATTGGATGAGAACGGCAAAAAGAAAATCAGCAATGTATTTCCTAATTTGTTACCTTCAGCTATGATCCCTGTATTCATGGAGAAACTGGAAATTGATCCTGACAAGGAATGTCACCAGGTATCTTCTGAAGAGAGGAAAAAAATCAGACATCTGCTTAAAAATTTTAATTTTAAGATAACAGGTTTTCGTTCATTTAAAGAGGCTATTATTACTGCAGGAGGTGTACTCACAAACGAGATTTTTCCAAAGACCATGGAATCAAAATTGGTGAATGGACTTTATTTTGCCGGCGAATTGGTAGACCTTGACGCTGAAACAGGGGGGTATAACCTTCAGATTGCTTATTCTACCGGTTGGCTGGCCGGGAATTCCTGTATGGATAAAATGTAGCCCTGATGGGCAATTTTGACTTTAGTATTGTCTGAAAAATTTCCAGATTAATTTGTTTGCATTGATCCCTGAATTGTCTTCATATTCACCCGGCCACTGATGTCCGTAATTATTGATCTTGTAATACCATACTTCGTTTTTTCCGGGTTCATTCCTGTGATAATAGGCTTTTGTATTCGCACTGATATCTGCTGTGTCTGTGGTTGTGCAATTATTAAAGGTGGTCCAGTAACTAATGATGGAATCAACTTTTGGAGCGCCTCCCCAGCCACCTGCTGTTGACATGCTCCCGTCTATCGGAACAGTTTCATCATCTGTGCCATGAATGTGCAATACAGGAACTGGTTCTGCCTCTTCCCGGTTTTCCCAGGTATATCCGGACATTACACCCGAAACAGGTGCAATTGCCATAAATACATCATGGGCTTCACAGGCCAGTGTATAACTCATAAATCCACCGTTGGAAAATCCACAAGTGAATGTACGATTCGTGTCAAGGTCATGTTTTGATTGCAGAAACCGGGCAAGTTCCGAAAGAAAACCAATATCATTTACATTGCTGATGGATAGTCTTGCATTCTAATGAGTAATTCCATTATTGTCTTGTGAACCCTGGGGGTAACATATTGCAAATCCTGCTGTGTCAGCTATTTCATTAAAACCAAGATTGTAAGACCAATCAGCATTTTGAGTGTACCCATGTAAAACAAACACGAGTGGAGCATTGGCTGGTAAATTATCTGGTTCATAAAACCGATATTTTCGGGTGGTGCCGTTATGTTCAAATGTTGAATATTTGTCATTTGTGTTCTCTGTATCCGGATTCTCCGTATTAACACTTTCTTCTTTTGAGCATGAATACAATATTATCAGGCTGAACAGTGCGAGAAAAATATTTCTTAATTTCATATAAACAGGACT
>CAZWHH010000077.1:0-1449 GCA_964633615.1 uncultured Bacteroidales bacterium
AGGTAGGCAATCACTCCGGAATTATAAGGCATTCCGAAGCCATTCACGAACATCCGTTCAACAGGTGCCATCAGGTTGACAAATCCCGGAATGATAACATACATGATGAATCCAAGAATAACAAACGAAGTCAGCAAAGCCAATATCGTTCCTTTGGTAGTTGGTGTATATTTTTTAAAATAAAATACAAGCACAATGGCAGGGATTGCTAATAAATTAAGCAAGTGTACCCCAATCGATAAGCCAATTAAGTAAGCGATCAATATCAGCCATCTGGTCGAATGTCTCTTTTCAAATTCACTTTCCCATTTCAAAATTGCCCAGAACACAATGGCTGTAAAAAGAGAAGAGGTGGCATATACCTCGGCTTCTACAGCAGAAAACCAAAATGTATCGGAAAAAGTATAAGCCAGGGCACCAATCAGCCCCGAGCCAATCACAGCAATAATATTTCCGTGTGTAACTGTTCCTTTCGCTTTGACAATTATTTTTCGTGCCAGGTGAGTGATGGTCCAGAATAAAAACAGAATGGTAAAAGCGCTGGCCAATGCAGACATAACATTCATCATTTTAGCAACATTTTCCGGACTCCCTGAAAAGATAGTGAAAAAACGTCCCAGCAACATAAAAAACGGAGCGCCCGGCGGATGTCCCACTTCCAGCTTATACGAAGAAGCTATAAACTCACCGCAATCCCAAAAACTAACCGTGGGTTCAATTGTTAAAAGATAAACCACCAAGGCTACCAGGAAAGCCAGCCAACCGAAAGAGATATTATAAAACCTGTATTGTTTGTCAGAAAGATCATTCATGGCTCAGTAAGGTTTGTGTTAAAAATATCAACTAAATAAATAATAAATTTTTATCTTTAAAAATTATTTTAAGGTTCCGTATGAAATTATTGTCTCTGCTCATAATATCCATGCTTCTTACAAACCTGTTACCGGGACAGCACATTCAATTTTGTGATGAAACGACAAAGCAACCGAAAATAAATGATACCACCGGTCTGTCTTTTGAATTTGAAAATTTTAACTTTTTCAAAAATAATGAATTTAAAAATCATTTTGTAGAGGGATACACCAAACTGGGATTTTTTATAAATCCAAAAGTATCCTGGCAAATTTTCCCGGGAACAAAAATCACCACAGGCGGACATTTTCTTAAATTCCATGGAAAAAAGAGACTTTCATCAAACCTGATATTTTCAGTAGATCAGCAGCTTACAGAAGGTGTCCGGTTGATTATGGGTTCGCTGGACCGATCGATCAATCATCAGTTAATCGATCCTCTGTATCACCAGGAGTTATTTATCAACCAGCATATTGAAAACGGGGTGCAGTTTTTAATAGACAAATCCTTTATTGAAGCAGATGTATGGATTGACTGGAAAAAATTCATTGTTAAAAACGATCCTTTCAGGGAACACTTCGTTGCAGGAGCTCAAAT
>CAZWHH010000077.1:1549-8692 GCA_964633615.1 uncultured Bacteroidales bacterium
TGGTCTTTCATTCCGGTTACAATATTCAACATCCAGTGCATGCCATAAATCAGGTAGACATATACCAATCCTCCATCCCTGTACATCACTTCTGTTCTTTTGGTTTTGCCCCGGCTTACATGGCATCCTGAATCTTCTTCCCCCCTGTAAATCTCAACCTCGGAGATTTGATAGGGCCGGGTTTCTTTTCCAAAATTCCGTACCAGGTAACACCCTAAAATATCAGGGGCGACATCCAGTACGTCTCTTGTAAAAAAGTCCGGCTGTAATTTTTCAGGCATAAGATTAATAATCAATTTTATCTTCCGTATCCTCCCATTTATTAAAAGCCTCCAGCGCTTCCTCTCTCAAAATTTGATAAGTGGGAATATTTCTCTCCTGAATTGGTTTTCGGAGCTCCTCATAAATAAAAGAATCATCAAATCCCGCCCCCTTTGCATCTTCTTTTGAGGCCGCGAAAACCACCTTGTCAAGTCTTGCCCAGTAAATGGCGCCAAGACACATAGGACAAGGTTCGCATGAAGAATATAGTGTACAGCCTTCCAGGGAAAATGTATCCAGTTCTTTGCAGGCCCTCCGAATGGCTTCTATCTCTGCATGAGCTGTAGGGTCATTATGACGGGTCACATGATTTCCCGAGGTTGAGATAACCCGGTCCCCTTTAACGATAAGAGCACCAAAAGGTCCTCCTCCTTTATCTATGTTTTTAACAGATATTTCAATGGCTTGCATTAAAAACTTTTTGTCTTTCTGTTCCATGATTTTTCCCTCTGAATAACAAAAATAAACACCTAAAATATAAAATAAATATCATACAGAGAAAAACAAACAATTTACTATTTTTGTGAATTCGTAAAAAGAGAGCCAACAATAAATATTTGTGAATAAAATTGTTAATTTTCTAAAAATAATATTATTTTTGCAACCTGCAAAAGCTGAGAGCTTATTGTAATTAATTAACAACTAAAAAGTTAGGACTTAACGTGGATTCAAACAGTTACAAAACGATCTCTTTAAGAAAAGAAGATGCAAAAAAAGAATGGGTTCTTGTTGACGCAAAAAACGAAGTTCTGGGAAGGTTAGCCTCCAAAGTAGCAAAGATGATCAGGGGCAAACACAAGCCTGAATTTACACCTCATGTAGATTGTGGTGATAACGTGATTGTGATCAATTGCGACAAAATCAGGTTAACCGGCAAAAAATGGACAGACAAGGAATATGTTCATTTTACCGGATATCCCGGAGGAAAAAGAACAAGGACGCCGAAGGATCTTATGGAAAAAGATCCCACAAAAATCATTGAGAAAGCAGTATATGGAATGCTCCCAAAGAATCGTCTGGGAAGGAAGTTAGAAAAGAATCTTTTTACTTATGCAGGTGAAGAGCATCCTCATGAAGCTCAACAGCCTAAAACAATCAATTTAAAAGATATTAAATAAGAGGCATGGAAAAAATTAACACTATTGGCAGAAGAAAACAAGCAATTGCACGGGTTTACTTAAGCGAAGGCAAAGGCAACATTACCGTTAATAACAGGGATTACAAAGACTATTTTCCTACACCCGGTATGCGCTATATTGTAGAGCAGCCAATCAAAGCTGTTGAAGCAGAAGGAAAATACGACATCATGGTAAATATTAAAGGCGGTGGTGTAAAAGGTCAGGCAGAATCTGTCAGACATGGTATTGCCAGGGCATTGGTTAAATCAAATAGTGAATTCAAGGATAAGATCAAAGCCGAAGGGTTCTTAACCCGTGATGCCAGGGTGGTCGAACGAAAAAAGCCCGGACAACCCAAAGCACGTAAGCAAACTCAATTTAGTAAACGTTAATATTGATATAATATTCCGTTTAGTATCTAAATTACCAAGACTTTCACTCGCTTGAAACTACTTGGGAATTGTTAAAAATGAATGTAAACGTAAAAAAATCTAATTATGAATCCAGCAAATTTTAATGAATTATTAGACGCCGGAGTACATTTTGGACATTTAAAAAGAAAATGGAACCCCAAGATGGCCCCCTATATTTTCATGGAAAGAAACGGCATCCATGTAATTGATTTAGAAAAAACAACCGTGAAGTTGAATGAGGCATGCAATGCCTTGTATCAGATCTCCAAATCAGGAAGAAAAATATTGTTTGTTGCCACGAAAAAGCAAGCCAAAGAGATCGTGGCTGAAAAGGTAAAACCCACCTCAATGCCCTATATTACAGAAAGATGGCCGGGTGGATTGCTCACCAACTTCCCCACAATAAAAAGAACCATTAAAAAGATGTCTACCATTGACAAAAGATTTGAAGATGGAACTTACAACAAATTAGCCAAGAGGGAAAGATTACAAATTGAGCGCCAAAGAGCCAAACTGGAAAAAACTTTTGGAAGCATCTCCAATATGAACCGTCCACCGGCTGCTATTTTTGTAGTGGATTTATTAAAAGAACATATCGCAGTCCGTGAAGCACAAAAACTTAATATCCCTGTTTTTGCCATGGTGGATACCAATTCAGACCCTGGTGAAGCGGACTTTCCAATCCCAGCTAATGATGATGCTTCAAAATCCATCACCTACATCATAGGAAAAGCTACAGAAGCTGTGATGGAAGGGCTGGAAGAAAGAAAAGCAGAGAAAGAAAAAGAAGGACAGGAAAAGAAAAAGAAACAGCCTAAAGCAGAAGCGGAAGAACCTAAAGAAGAGGCAAAAAGAACAAGGCCAAGAAAATCTTCTGCAAGAGTAAAAAAAGAAGCTCCTGCCCAGGAAGAGGACAAGAAAAACGAAAAAGCTGAAGAAAAATCAGAAAACAAATCAGAAGAGAAACCAGAAAACAAAGAAGAAAACAAATAAGTCAAATATTTTTAACTCACTTTGAAAATGACTAAAATAAGTGCAGCTGAAGTAAATAAACTCAGAAAACAAACAGGAGCCGGCATGATGGATTGTAAAAAGGCTCTGACAGAAGCAGAAGGCGATTTTAATAAAGCCATTGAAATAATAAGAGAAAAAGGAATAGCCGTAGCCAATAAAAGATCTGACAGAGAAGCCTCTGAAGGAGTTGTGTTTGCAAAAACAACCAATGATCAAAAACAAGGTTTTATCATTTCTCTTAATTGCGAAACAGATTTCGTGGCTAAAAATGACGATTTCATTAAATTCGCCAATCAAATATTAGAGCTGGCCACTGAAAAGCAACCCAAGGATCTTGATGGACTAAAGAAACTTGATATGGACGGAAAAACCGTTGAAGAAATTGTGGTTGAACAAACCGGAATCATCGGTGAAAAATTACAACTTTCATATTACGATTATATAGAAGCTCCGCAGGTTAACCATTACATACACATGGATAACAAACTGGCTACACTCATTGGCTTGAATAAAGAAAACATTGATCCACAGGTTGGAAAAAATATAGCCATGCAGGTAGCTGCAATGAATCCGGTTGCTATAGATAAAGAGGGGGTTCCCCAGGATGTAATTGATAAAGAACTGGAAATTGGCAGGAATCAAGCCAAAGCTGAAGGCAAACCGGAAAAGATTCTGGACAAAATTGCACAAGGAAAGCTTGGAAAATATATGAAAGAAAACACTTTACTCAATCAGGAATTTATCAAAGAAAGTAAAAAATCTGTGAAACAATATCTGCAGGAAGCTGATAAAGAATTAACAGTAACAGATTTCAAACGATATTCGTTGAAAGGGTAATTTAAAACTTATTTTTACCAAAGAGAGAGCTTTCAGAGTTCTCTCTTTTTTATTTCTATGAAACCCTCATCTGCAATATACAGACAAAAGGCAATGAATAAAACAAAAAACTGGGATCAATTAAGAAATAAAATTAAAACCTGTACTGCATGCCCATTACATGAGACAAGGCAAAATGCTGTTTTTGGCGAAGGCAATGAGAATGCAGAAATTCTTATTATAGGGGAAGGACCGGGAGCGAAAGAAGACGAGTTGGGCAGACCCTTTGTTGGAAGAGCCGGCAAGCTCCTCGACCAGTTATTGGAAAACCAGGGATTATCAAGAAATAAAAATGTATTCATCGCTAATATTGTCAAATGCAGGCCTCCCAAAAACAGGATCCCCCATAAAGTGGAAATTGAAACCTGCTTTCCCTATTTAAAGAAGCAAATCGGGCACATCAATCCAAAGATAATTGTTTTATTAGGACTGACAGCCTACAAGAGTTTCACGGGCGATACAGTAAAAATGAAAGAAACCCATGGTAAATGGTTCCAATACCATGATCGCAAAATAATGACAACCTATCATCCTGCCTCTGTATTCAGGAATCCTGGATTTCGTATTTTTATTGAGGAGGATTTTAAAAAATTAGCGGAAACTATAAAGAAATAATTTCCCTTCAATTAATCATCAATAACAAGTAAAGCATCTCCATAAGTTCCGAACCTGTATTTTTCCTTGATCGCCTCCTGGTAAGCATTCATCACTTCATTATACCCACCAAAAGCTGATACCATCATCAAAGGAATAGATTTGGGCAGATGAAAATTAGAGATCATCATATTAGGGATCTGTACAACATACGGCGGAAAAATAAACTTCTTGGTCCAGCCATCATAAGGCTTAAGTCTCTTTGTAGTTGAAACAGATGATTCAAGCGTTCTCAGAACAGTTGTACCTACTACACATACATTTCTTTTGTTATCTTTTGCCTCATTCACCTTCCGGGCTGCTTCCTCTGAAATATGGATCTTTTCAGAATCCATCTTATGCTTGGTCAGATCTTCCACATCTACATTATTGAAGTTCCCCAAACCTACATGCAGAGTGATTTCTGCAAAATTCACACCTACAATTTCAAGTTTTTTTAACAAAATTTTACTGAAATGCATTCCTGCAGTGGGTGCAGCAACCGCTCCTTCATGCTTGGCATAGAGGGTTTGATATCTCTCTTTATCTTCAGGTTCCACCTCCCTCTGAATAAACTTTGGCAAAGGAGTTTCTCCCAGGTTGTAAAGAGTTCTTTTAAACTCATCATATTCCCCGTCAAAAAGAAATCTCAGGGTTCTGCCCCGCGAAGTGGTATTATCGATCACCTCAGCAACAAGGGTTTCGCCTTTCTCTTCATCTCCAAAATATAGTTTATTCCCAATCCTGATTTTCCTTGCAGGATCCACCAAAACATCCCATAAGCGTTGTTCCTGACTCAATTCACGAAGTAAAAAAACTTCGATCTTAGCCCCGGTTTTTTCTTTATTCCCATATAACCGGGCAGGGAATACTTTTGTGTTGTTAAAAACTATGATGTCTTTTTCACTAAAATACTCTACTATATCTTTAAATATCCGGTGTTCAATCTTTCCACTTTTCTTGTGAAGAACCATTAACCTGGATTCGTCCCTGTTATTTGCAGGATAAAGAGCAATTAGTTCTTCAGGCAATTTATACTTAAACTGCGATAACTTCATTAATCTGTATTGTTTTAAGGATTATACATCGTGCCCCCCTTATACGGGGCATTTTTTGATTGGTTACAAATATCGTATTTTTTCTTCAAATTCTTCTATGGATAAGGCATTATTTAATTTATAAGGGCCAATATGAGTCCGGGTCAACCCAACCAGATGCGCTCCTGTTTTCAATTGCACTCCTATATCATTGGCCAGCGACCGCACATAAGTTCCCTTTCCACAGGAAATTGAAAGCGTTATTAAGGGTAAGTCAAAATCAATCATTCCAATATGATCAATTCGCACCAAATTCTTTGACATATCCAACTTCCGGCCAGCTCTGGCAGAATGGTAGGCCCTTTTCCCTTTTACTCTTTTAGCGGAATAAACAGGAGGCGTCTGTTCTATCTCTCCTATAAAACCGTATATTACCTTTTCAACATCTTCCCGTGTAACAAAACTATAAGGTAAAATGTTTTCATGTTGAGTTTCAAGATCAAAAGAGGGGGTTGTTTTCCCAAGTTCTATCACTGCCCTATATTTCTTATCTTGTGTTTGCAGATTATGGAGCTCTTTCGTTTTTGCTCCTGTAGCCAGGATCATCAAACCATCAGCCAGCGGATCCAAGGTGCCGGCATGGCCTACTTTGACTCTTCCGCGTTCATTGTCTGTTTGCCTCAGCTTTTTTTCTATCACGCTTTTTACTTTTTTCACCAGATCAAAAGAAGTCCAGAAAAGAGGTTTTTCCATCAACAAAAGCTGTCCCGCAATGAAATCATTTAATTCATTAAAATTATGGATACTCATTCTAAAAAATTGCCGGGTTACAGTCCGAGAAAAATCGCTGATAACCCAATAATTAAACAATAAAAAACAAAATAGATCAGATTGCCCCGGTTGACTATTTTTATCATCCACTTACAGGCCAGCAATCCCGCGAAAAAAGCGGCAAAAAAACCAATGATCATTGGCAAAGCATGGACATCTGAGCCTGCAGAAAAATCTTTTCCGGCAAGATCTTTGATATTTGCTCCTATAATTGGAATAATAACCATTAAAAAGGAAAATCTTGTCGCCTCTTCTCTTTTAACACCTAATAGCAAAGCGGTTGAAATGGTTGCGCCGGAGCGGGAAATACCCGGCAATACGGCTAAGGCTTGTGAAACACCTATCACTATTGAATGGAAAAAACCAACCTTTCGTTCTCCCGATTTAAAAAAATAAGTAAACGAGAGCAGCATTGCGGTAATAAGCAACATAGAACCAACCAACACCAAATTACCTGTGAACAATGATTCCACATCTTCTTTAAAAAACAAACCAACCACCAGCACCGGCAACATCGACAACAGTATTTTTGCGGTATACTTGTTGGTTGAATTCCACTGAAAGGTAAATACCTCTTTGATTAAAGAAAAAATATCTTTCCGGAAAACGAATAATATACTTAAAACAGTAGCTCCGTGTAGAACCACTGTAAAAGTGATACTCTGTTCTATTCCTGTATCTAATAGCACCTTGCCTATTTCAAGATGCCCGCTGCTGCTGATAGGTAAAAACTCCGTAAGTCCTTGTATTAAACCAAGGATTAATGCTTCGAACCAGGACATAAAGGTGTGAATTAATTAATTATTGACTATCGCTCTCCTCCTCTTTGGGCTTCTTCATTATGGCATAAATTTCAAAAGCAAAGCCAATTAACACAATAACCGGAGCCAGTGTGATTCT
>CAZWHH010000078.1:0-8606 GCA_964633615.1 uncultured Bacteroidales bacterium
TTTGTTATAAAAATTATGTTGTTTGTCCGATTCATACATCAAAAGCTCTTTGTCCTCGGAGACTGTCCTGTACTCAAAACCTAATCCGGCAACAAAGCTGGTAAATATCACAAGAAATACAAGAACAAAAATCTTCCATAATTTCTCTTCCCTGATTGGGGTATAACCAGGAATTTCCTTCCAAAGAAAAAATGTAATAATAATCAGGATAATGTTCCTGATATATACCGACAGAGCACTCATCTCTAAAGAAGAAACAGATCCAAAACACCCGCAATCAGTCACATCATTAAAAATATTTCCATAAGCATACACGAGTGTAAGAACAGCAAACATGATCATACTTATAAAAGCAGTGAATTTTGGAAAAATCTGAAATATAAATTGAATGGCCAGAACAATCTCAATTAAAACAAGCAGAGGAGCCAAAAAATAAAGCTCCCCCAGTCCATATCGAATTATCAGGTCTTCAAATGAACCCATATCCATTAATTTCCCAAATCCGGAAATAAATAAAATAAGGCCTACTATAATCGAAAAAATTCGGACGGTTATGTTCTTATTCATCGGATGGACATTGTTTCTTAAATATTCAAATTATTAAATCAAATTTAATGAAAGATTAAAAATCTAACTAGATAAAAATAATAATTTATAAACATTTTCAACAGATATATTAAAATTTTTGTATGAGACTCTAATTTTTTTACATGAACTATGAGTTTTCTTTTACAAAAAAAGGAATAAAATTCTCATCTTCAGCATATAAACAAAAGGCATTGTTTAAACATGAGGTTTAAATGCTCTAAAATGCAAAAACGCTGTAATCTGAAACTAAGTAAAATATATAAAAATCACTTTCAAATCGAATAATTTTTTGACCTTTAATACATAATTACTACCCAAATTCATTTTATTCCATTACATTGTAAATAAACAACTTACATATTGCTGCTTTTTTATTAGTTAAAAGCTCATTCCTCAGGTATTATTATTGCTATATAGATTCAATCTAAATAAATAATTTAGGACAAGAAACTCCATTATTTTTTTGGTCAATCATAATAGTTTTATTTATTTTGGTATTTGATTACTTAAATTCATATAATGAAAAGAGAAATAATAAAAATAGATGAAAAAAAATGCAATGGGTGCGGATTGTGTATCCCAAACTGCCATGAAGGTGCATTGCAGTTAATTGACGGCAAAGCCAGGTTAATCAGTGATTTACGATGCGACGGACTTGGGGCTTGCATAGGACGCTGTCCACAGGGAGCGATAACCATTGAAGAACGTGAAGCCGCACCCTATGATGAAATAGCTGTTATGAAGGACATGATTTCTAAAGGCCAAAATACAATCATTGCCCATCTGAATCATCTGAAAGACTATCATGAGTTTGGTTATCTTAAGCAAGGTGTGCATTACTTACAAGAAAACAAGGATAAGTTGGATTTTAACCTGGACGAAGTCATTGCAAAGGTGCACGGTGAAAATCATAAGTCGGGAAAAGAGGCTGTCAAGGCAGAAAAAGAGGCACAGGGTGGCAGTTGTAATGGAGGGCACTCACATGAAGGAGGTTGCCCGGGGAGTCTGTCAAAAGCTTTCTCAGCATCCGAATACTCTGCTGTAAATGAGGAAACTCAGACAGACACTCCTTCTCAACTATCTCATTGGCCAGTACAAATGCACCTGATTAATCCGGGGGCACAGCAGTATCAGCAAGCTGATTTATTGCTGGCGGCCGACTGTGTAGCGTTTGCAATGGGTGATTTTCACCAAAAACATATGAAAGGAAAAGCACTGGCAATTGCCTGTCCAAAGCTTGACTCCAACAAAGAAGTGTACGTGCAAAAATTGATTGCTTTAATAAATGAAGCCAAAATCAATACAATTACAGTGATGAAAATGGAAGTACCCTGCTGCAGTGGAATCTTGCAAATGGCAAAAATGGCAATGGGAAATGCACAAAGAAAAGTACCTGTCAAATCAAAGACTGTCAGTGTAGAAGGAGAAGTTAAATCAGAAGAATGGATATAAAATTTTTGTTAAACTACTTAAAAATTAAAGATTATGGATACTAAAATGTTTTGTTTTCAATGTCAGGAAACTGCCAAAAATACAGGATGTACAATAAAAGGCGTTTGTGGCAAATCTGATAAGGAAGCAAATATGATGGACTTATTGGTGTATGTCATCAAGGGAATTTCAATTTTTTCTCAAAAAGCAAGAGAAAAAAATGTAAAGTATGATAAGGAAACAACCGACCGCTTTGTAATTGATGGGTTGTTTACAACCATTACGAACGCTAATTTCGATAAAGAAGCTATCACAGAATATGTAAGAAAAGGATTGGATATCAGAAACGACATCAAACTTAATTTAAAACAGGCCGGCATCGAATATAAAAACAACGAACTCCATGATGCTGCAACCTGGCAGGGTTTCACACCCGATGAATTTGAAAGAAAAGGATGGGCTATTGGAGTATTAGATGCAGAAAACGAAGATATTCGTTCACTGAGAGAACTAATAACATACGGAGTAAAAGGAATAGCAGCTTATGCCGAACATGCGCATAACCTGGATCATAAAAATGAAGACATCTACAATTTTATCCAGGATGCGCTCGTGGCAACAACCAATGATAACCTAAGTGTGGATGAACTCATCAACTGGGTAATGGACACGGGAAAGCATGGCGTTGACGTGATGGCATTACTGGATAAAGCCAATACAAGTACATACGGGAACCCTGAAATCAGTGAAGTGAATATTGGAGTGGGTGACCAACCTGGAATTTTAATAAGCGGTCACGACATGAAAGATATGGAAGAATTACTTGAACAGACCAAAGACAGTGGTGTAGATGTGTACACACACAGCGAAATGCTGCCCGCTAACTATTATCCGGCATTTAAAAAATATGATCACTTCGTGGGAAACTACGGAAATTCATGGTGGAAACAAAAAGAGGAATTCGAAACCTTCAACGGTCCAATACTATTCACAACAAACTGTATCGTCCCCCCCGCCAAAAAGGCGACTTATAAAGAACGAATTTATACAACAGGGGCGTCCGGACTGGAAGGATGCACACACATCCCTAACCGGGAAAACGGAAAACCTAAAGATTTTTCACAAATCATAGCGCATGCTAAAAAATGTGACCCTCCGAAAGAGATCGAAAATGGTAAAATTATAGGCGGGTTTGCCCACAACCAGGTGGAACAACTGGCAGACAAAGTAGTTGATGCAGTTAAAAATGGTGCCATTAAAAAATTCTTTGTCATGGCAGGATGCGACGGCCGGTTCAAGAGCCGTGAATACTATACCCGCTTTGCAGAGGAATTACCCAAAGATACTGTAATCCTTACTGCAGGCTGCGCAAAGTACCGTTACAACAAACTTGATCTCGGAGATATTGGAGGCATTCCAAGAATCCTTGATGCCGGGCAGTGTAACGATTCCTATTCACTGGCAGTTATTGCACTCAAACTCAAAGAAATATTCAAGATGAACGATATCAACGAGCTTCCTATTGAATATAATATTGCATGGTATGAGCAAAAAGCAGTGATCGTATTGCTGGCACTACTATACCTGGGAGTAAAAGATATCAAACTTGGTCCCACATTACCGGCATTCTTATCGCCGAATGTAGCTAATGTATTAGTGGAAAAATTTGGTATAAGCGGAATAAACACTGTTGAAGAAGACATGAAAGCCATGCTGGCTTAAACAGGACCAGCAAATTAATCTCCTGCAGGAAAATTTTAAACTTCCTGCAGGTATTTTATATAACAATGTATAAAAAGGAACAAATATGAAAACTATAAAAATTTCAGAAGCGGAAGCCCGTAAAAATCCACATAACGTAGATGCAAGAAAACTCTACGACTCAGAACATGCCATGGTAACACACATCAGGCTTGAACCCGGAGAGCAACTCAAACGGCACATAACACCAGTAGATGCAATTTTTTATGTACTGGAAGGCAAAGGAATTATCGAAATCGGAGAAGAAATCAAAGAAGTGGAAAAAGATACTCTAATTGACAGTCCGGCCAAAATTCCCCATTGCTGGTACAACAAAAGCAAAGAGGTGCTCAGGGTGCTGGTAATAAAAGTCCCAAAACCGACAGAATCAACGAAGATTCTTTAAAGCATAAGAACTGTTTTCTGTAAAATTGGCTGATATAACTCCATGTAAGTCATTAAAAAATATTACCTTCGAAGTAACAAAACTTAATGACTCATGAGAAAACTGGCCATTTTTATTGCAATGATCCTTTTGATTTCCTGTGGAGATCAAAAAGAATCTAAAAAAGTAGGAATTGAAAAAGATAAGTCAACTGCCCCTTCGCTTACCTCAGAACAAGCCGGGAGACTGCTTGATTTACCGTTGGAATGCATCGGAACTGAATATCCAAACAAACCAGGACAGGTACTTGGCAGCGATGAAGACCTGGAACCTCCGAGAGAACTGCATCCTGCTTTTTACGGGTGTTTTGATTGGCACTCGTCTGTCCACGGACACTGGTCATTGATAAGTCTGCTTAAGCAATTTCCCGAACTCAAAAAGAGTAAAAAAGCAAAGGAAAAACTAATTAAACACCTTTCTAAAGAGAATATACAAGCAGAGGTAAATTACTTCAAAGGCAAACATGCCAAGACTTTTGAAAGAACCTACGGTTGGGCCTGGCTGTTAAAACTGGCTGAAGAGCTTCATACCTGGGAGACGCCAACCGGGAAAAAACTAGGAAAAAATATTAGCCCGCTCACCGACCTGATTGTAAAGAGATATATGGAGTTTCTTCCCAAGCTCAATTATCCGGTTCGTGTTGGCACACATGAAAATACCGCCTTCGGACTCACCTTTGCCTACGATTATGCAGAGACCATGCGAATTGACAGCTTGAAAACCCTGATTACACAAAAAGCAAAAGCGTTTTATATGAACGATAAGAACTGCCCTCTCTCCTGGGAGCCAAGCGGTTTTGATTTTCTCTCTCCCTGCCTGGAAGAAGCAGATATAATGCGTCGTGTTTTGCCTAAAGATCAGTTTTCTGAATGGCTTGCTAAATTTCTTCCACAATTATCAAATCCGGATTTTGAGCTGGAGCCTGGCAAAGTATCAGACAGGAAAGACGGACACCTGGTTCACCTCGATGGGTTAAATTTTAGCAGGGCATGGTGTTTTTATGGAATTGCTGAAACGCTTCCAAATTACAAACATCTTGTCAAAACCGCTGATGAACATATTCAATATTCCCTACCCAATTTAGTAGGTGATAGTTACGAAGGAGGGCACTGGCTGGGTTCATTCGCCATCTATGCTTTGAACACAAGGGAAAAAATGAAAAAGCAAGTTAGGCAAACAGCAACAAACTAAAAGCCATTACGGCCATTCCGCCAATCAGGCCATAAATTGAATAATGATGCTTACCGTATTCCCTTGCAGCCGGCAATAGTTCATCAATAGAAATAAATACCATAATGCCTGCCACTCCAGCAAATAAAATTCCAAAAACCGCAGGTGTCAAAAAAGGCATAAGGATCAGATAACCGACAATGGCTCCAACCGGTTCAGCCAGTCCGGAAAGAAAAGAATGAATAAAGGCTTTTCTTTTGTTCCCTGTCGCATAGTAAATTGGAACAGAAACAGCAATCCCTTCAGGAACGTTGTGAATGGCAATAGCTACAGCAATTGCAACACCCAGGGCAGGATCTTCCAGCGCCGCGGTGAAAGTTGCCAATCCTTCCGGAAAATTGTGAATGGCAATAGCGAGAGCTGTGAATAGTCCCATCCTTAGCAATTTGGTGTCTTGCCCCGCTGAAGGTTTCCCAAAATTCATCTCTTCCACCAATCTTACTTCGTGCGGATTTTCATGAGAAGGAATGAGGTAGTCAATAATGGCAATAAATACAATTCCCCCGAAAAAAGCAGCTACAGTGACCCAGTAGCCTGTCGTATCTCCCATGTATGCTGTAAGTGAGTCTTTTGCCTTAAAAAAGATTTCAATCATGGATACATAAATCATTACCCCTGCAGAAAAACCCAATGCAATAGAAAGAAACTTCTTGTTGGTGGTTTTACTGAAGAAGGCAATAACACTTCCAATACCTGTCGATAATCCTGCAAAAAGGGTAAGTCCGAAGGCTACTAATAAAGCTTGTGTATCCATAAGCAGTTTTTATTTAATGTATAATTCCGACTATAAAATTAAATCAAAATAAGGTATTATCATTTAATTCACTATTTTCATATCCTTTATCAATCTTTAGATTAGGCTCTTTAGAAGCTTCTACAGCCAGATGGTCGCAACGCTCATTCTCTTTGACATTGGAATGACCCTGTACCCAGTAAAACTCTACTTGGTGTTTGCGATATAATTCAAGTAACTGTTTCCATAAATCCACATTCTTCTTTTTCTTAAACTGTTTCTTCTCCCAGTTGAAGACCCATTCCTTATTGATTGCATCGGCAACATACTTGGAGTCCGTGTACAATTTTACCCGGCTGTTTTCTTTCTTCAGGACCTCCAGAGCCTTAATTACTGCTAATAATTCCATTCGGTTATTTGTAGTCTTCCGGAATCCATCAGAAAGTTCTTTCCTGTGAGAACCTGACATCAGCACAACGCCATAACCCCCGGGACCAGGGTTTCCCCTTGCAGCACCGTCTGTATAAACAATTATCTCTTTTGCCATGGCATAAAAATAGTAAATCCAACATAAAAATGAAAAGGCTGCCTGAAAGCAACCTTCTCTATTATAATAAATGCTTGTTTTATAATTATTCAACAATATCCATCTCTTCTATCAATCGATCGGCATTCGCATACTTATCAATCACAAAAAGTACGTAGCGGATATCCACACTGATGGTTCTTTGAAGGTCCGGCTCAAACTTAATGTCACCACTCATCGCTTCCCAGTTTCCGTCAAAGGCAATTCCAATCAATTCGCCATTGCCGTTAAGAACCGGACTGCCACTGTTACCTCCCGTAATATCATTGTTGGAGATGAAACAAACTCTCATTTCTCCATTTTGTCCGTATCTTCCATAATCTTTCTTCCTGTAAAGTTCCTTCAGTTTATCAGAAACAACAAATTCCATGTCATCGGGATCTTCTTTTTCCATTACACCTTTCAAAGTGGTATAATAATCATAATGGACAGCATCCCTTGGGTAATAATCATCCACTTTCCCATAAGTCAGACGCATAGTAAAATTGGCGTCGGGATAAAATTTACGGTCCTGCTGCATTTTCATGAGTCCTTCCAGGTAAATGCGTTTCCCTTTGTCAAGCTTTTGAGCATAACTTCTATACTGCTGCCCCATATTTCGCATGGCTGTTTGAACTGATTTCAGCAATTGAAAACCGGGATCATTTTCAAAGACTTCCACCTTGGGATCATTTAAAAATTCCATGACTTTGGATTTTGTAGGAAACATCGAATTGCTATATAAGAAATCAGTATAAGCAGCAACATCTCCGTTAAATTTTTCTTCTATCGCTCGAAACACCTGTGGTTGGCTCTCTTTGTCCACTTCATTTTTATAAATTTTAAACAAAGCAGAGAAAATCTCTTTGTCAGTAGGTTTGTGATAATCTTTATAGAAATCGTCTAATCGTTCCTTAAGATTTTCAATTTCACCTTCTATTGCCTCCGTGCTATCCGGGGTCATTTTCAGGGTTCGATACAAACCAAAAAACCTGGAACTGAACCTGATAATCTCAGGACCCTGAAACATCGTCTCTATCATATACATATAATCCCTGTAAGAATCAGCACGATCTTGATAAGCCGATTTGATCGTATCCAGAATCCCCCCGTATTTCTCTTTTCTGTCCGGGTTTTGACTGACCCACTCTCTGAACTGATCTTCAATCTTTTCCTTTTCTTCAACTATATTCAACTTCCTTAGACCCTGGTTCTGTCCAATGCTGTATTTATAACCGTTGCTGCTCCTGGAATACTTGGAGGAATACATAATTCTCAGTTCTTCACTGGAATTCATAGCTTCCATCATAATTTCCTGTTTTTTGTCTCTCACCTGAATGCGAATTGGATTGGTAATTTTCATGGCTTCTCTGACACCCCATGAAGTCATATAACGGTCTGTTCCACCAGGATAACCTAAAATCATAGAAAAATCTTCCTCTTCAACACCCTTGATTGAAACAGGGAAATGATGATCGGGCTTGAGGGGTACATTGTCTTCTGAGTAATCAGCAGGATTTCCATTTTTGTCAGCATATACTCTGAAAATACTAAAATCTCCGGTATGTCTTGGCCACATCCAGTTGTCTGTATCATGTCCGAATTTACCTATTGACTCAGGAGGTGCTCCCACGAGGCGCACATCCGTAAATCTTTCATAAACAAGAAGATAAAACTCATTTCCGGCATAGAAACTTTTTACTCTGGCTTGCAGATTATTATCCTTTGTGGCTTCCTCTTCAATCTTTGAAGACAATTCCCTGATCTTGGCTGCTCTTTCCTGCTCAGACATATCTCCAGTCAGTTCATTGTTAATTCGATCTGATACGTCCTCTATTCTTTCAAGAAAAGCAACATAGAGCCCTTCAATAGGA
>CAZWHH010000079.1:0-1557 GCA_964633615.1 uncultured Bacteroidales bacterium
CGCTTCGCCGCCTTGTATATGATGCACTACAGACTTTTTCAGCAAACCCTATTTAGGGCTTGCTGAAAAACAAGAAATAAACTCATAATGAGTTTTTAGCAAGCCTTATTTAATGGAAATGCTTGGCCTACGTATTTCTACACGGACAAAGATTTAAAGAGAAAACACAGAAATAAAAAACCCGGAGGTTTTCTCCGGGTTTTGGTTGTTATTATTGTAGTTTAAATACGATAGGAATGGTGTATTGAACCCTGACGGGCTTACCTCTTTGCTTGCCGGGTTCCCACGCATCATCCGGTGTGTTTTTTATTACTCTTACCGCTTCCTCGCTTAATGAGGGATCCGGGCTTCTTACGGCAGTGACATTAGAAAGTGAACCATCTGTATCAATTACAAACTTAACGAAAACAGTTCCCTGAATTCCGTTTTCCTGCGCTACTGTTGGGTATTCTAAATTTTTTTGCACGTAATTTCTAAAAGCTGCTACCCCTTTATCTCTAAAAGAGGGCATATCTTCAACAACCATAAAAATCTGTTTTTCTTCTTCTTCCTCCTCTTCTTGCGCAAACTGGTCATAGTCAATTTTGGTATCCTGGTCTGCTTCTGTGGTTTGAATATCCAACTCATCCTCTATTTCCACATTATCGTCAACAATATTAATTTGTTCTGTTGTTTGTGGAGGCGGAGGCGGTGGTGGTTCTTTCTTTTTTTCTTGTCTTGTTATCGGGACATCTTCTTGTGCTACATCATCCTGGCTTTGTGATTGAAAACCTTTGACTTCTTGTTGCCTGGTTCCCCATTCAAAAGCTAACACAACAATTCCAAGGGTTACGACAAAACCAATTTCCAGGAAAAGTCCTTTTTTTCTCTCGAGATTTGCTTTTTTAGTTTTTTTAGGTTCCATATCTTGGTATGTTTTTGTGCAATAAAATTAATAAATATAATCTAATAACAAAAAATATTGTATAATAATTAACGTGTAAACGAATCCAGATATTGTCAAAATGCCGCCATAAGCAGATCAATATCCCTTGATGGAATATTGAAGAGATGACCTATCTGGTTGTTCGTGAGTATGCCATTATAAATATATACCCCACTGCGTAATCCCCTGTTTTCTCTCAGGTAATTCATAATTCCCCCATATTCTCCGATTATTTGTATAAGAGGGTAAAAAACATTGCTAAGGGCAATGGAGGCTGTTCTTCCTACCTTTGCCGCAACGTTAGGAACACAGTAATGAGTTACCCCGTGTTTTACAAAAGAGGGATCATGAATTGTTTTTATTTTAGAGGTTTCAACAGAGCCTCCCTGATCAATGCTAAGATCAACGATCACAGATCCGTCTTTCATTTTTTTTACATGTTCCTCGCTAATAATAAAGGGGGGCATATCTTCTCTTTTATAAAGAGCGCCAATTACAGCATCAGCTGATTGAATGTCTTTGTCTAGCACTCTTGGGTGAAAGACTGAAGTATACACCCGTCTGCCCAAATGTCTTTGAAATCTTCTTAATTTGATGAGTGAATAATCGTAAACTTTTATTGAAGCACCCAG
>CAZWHH010000079.1:1657-8587 GCA_964633615.1 uncultured Bacteroidales bacterium
GGAAGTGTCAGGCTTGTGAAAATAATTTGATCTCCTTTCAGTTTGTCAATTTCTTCCTCGGTCAGTGGAGATATTTTCAGAATGATATCGCATTGAAGCACCTCTCCCTTTTCTTTTACAATGAAACCCCCATTTTCACTATAATCATGATCGGAATAGTTGGCTGCTTTCCCCGCTCCGCTTTCAATAATGATTTCATGGCCCTGACTTACAAGAATTTCTACTGCTTCAGGTGTGAGGCCAACGCGGGTTTCTACCAGGTCATTATCTTTTGGGATACCAATGACTAATTTTGATTGTTTCCTTTGAGTCTCCAGCATCTCTTCCTGAGGATAAAATCCGGCGTTTTTAAGGGTAAAATTGCCGGCGGATTTTTTTATGTCCATAGAGCTAAGGTTTCAAGTACATATTAATACGTATGAATATATGGTTGGGTTATATATCATTTGCTTATTTTTATAATTCGGCTTTTGTCCTTAAGAACGGATATATTCACAGAGACAACATCCGGAGGTAAAAGTTCTTTTATTTTTTCAGGCCATTCAATAAAACAGTAGTTTTCATCCATTAAATAATTCTCAATTCCTATATCAAAAGCCTCCTCCAGTGAATTTATTCTGTACATATCCATATGATAAACGGTTTCACCTGTACTGGTTTTATATTCGTTGATGATGGAAAATGTAGGGCTGCTGGCTATATCTATAATATTTAATTCGTTACATAAAGCTTTAATAAAAGTCGTTTTTCCCGAACCCAATTCCCCCCAAAAGGCAAATTTCTTTTTTTTAGAGTAATTTGTCAATAGATTATTAGCCGCGATGGGTAATTCTTCTAATGAATTTATTTGAATTTTTTCCATTTTGAGTGTATAATTATTTTGGATTTAAGACAACGAAAGGGATCATCATCTCTTCCAAAGAGATTCCTCCATGCTGAAATGTATTTTTATAATAATTCACAAAATAATTGTAATTATTCGGATATACTAAAAAGTCCTGGTTTGTTGCAAAGATATACTTTGAATTAATATGAGGTTTTGGAAGGTGAATCTTGTTCGGATCTGTTACAGCAAATACCTCGGATTGCTTATATGAAAGGTTTTTGCCATGTTTATACCGAAGGTTTACCGAGGTTTTTCTGTCTCCCACTACTTTTTTGGGATTTTGAACCAGGATGCTTCCATGGTCTGTAGTTATAATTACTTTAACCTTTTTTTCAGAAAGTCTGTTTAATAGTTCATTAATTGGAGAGTGTTTAAACCATGAGGAAGTAAGTGATCTGTATGCTGATTCATTGTTGGCAAGTTCTTTTAGTACGTCAAACTCAGTTCTTGCATGAGAAAGCATGTCTATATAGTTAAAGATAAACACGTTTAACCGGGCATCAAGTAAATTATTTAAAGATTGGAGCACTTTTCTGCCGGTATTGGTATGGTTGATCTTTTGATAATTAAAGTGAAAGTTAAGGCCCAGTCGTTCAAGCTGATATTTAAGAAGTTCTTTTTCTTTTAGATTTTTTCCCCCTTCATCTTCATCATCCAGCCATATATTTGGATAAATATCCGAAATTTCATAAGGCATGAGTCCTGAGAACAAAGAATTTCTTGAATATTGGGTTGCCGTGGGTAAAATGCTGCAATAAATATCATCATTCACGATATTAAAATTTTCACTAATCGACGGGGCAATAAATTTCCAGTGGTCATATCTCAGATTATCGACCAGTATAAGAACTACTTTTTCCTGATTTTTTAAAAGGGGCGTTATTTTTTGTTGAAACACACCCGGGGAGAGAAGAGGTTTTGGTTCTTTTGAGTCTTTAAACCAATTCATATAATTTTTTTGGATGTATTTTGCGAATTCAGTATTGGCATCCCCTTTTTGCATGGCCAAAACTTCTTTCATGTTCGTCTCTCCTTTGTCTTCAAGGTTTAGCTCCCAGTAAACTATTTTTCTGTATATTTTACACCAATCATCAAAATTCACTGCATTTTGAATTTGTTGAGAGATATCCTGAAATTCTGTTTGATAATTAGAAATGGTTTTTTGGGTTATTAATTTTTTGTTTTCCAGTTGTTTTTTAATTGACAGTAAAATTTGATTGGGATTGACGGGCTTAATAAGGTAATCGTTTATTTGAGAACCAATGGCATCTTCCATTATGTTTTCTTCCTCACTCTTTGTAATCATTATTACCGGAGCTGCAGGATTTAAATTTTTGATTTTACTTAACGCTTCAAGTCCACTTAACCCGGGCATGTGTTCATCCAACAAAATAAGGTCAAATGGTTCTTTCATTAATAGATCAAAGGCATCATCGGCATTTGTTGTGGTTTCAAGTTCGTAACCTTTTTCCTCTAAAAATAAAATATGGGGTTTTAGTAAGTCAATTTCATCATCTATCCATAAAATTTTTGCTCCCTTCATTCTGTTATCCTTATATTTTATCTTTTATGAATATTATATTACCTTATTGTTGAAGAACTTAAGATACTCAATTATTGACTGTTTTTCAAGTAAATTAATATAATTCTTTACTGAAATGAAAAAATAGTTAAAATTTTCATTATGAATTTCCTGAAACACTCTGTCTTCTTTTTTACTCATGATCTCATAATATTTTTTTGCCCTGTCATAATTCTCAAATTTTTTAACGATAATGATCGTATTAAATTCATTAAAATCTTTGCTGTCTGTAGTATAGTCTTTTTGTAAGAAGTAATCGAGGTTAAAATTGATCAGGTTGAATTTTAATTGACCCATATCGATTTTTTCTTTATTGGCAATGATGACAAAGTAGTATGGCTCATCTTTTGAAAAGGTGTATATTGATTTTTCTTTTTCCTGTGGTTCGGGTTTCTTTTCTTCTTTTTTGGTTTCTTTTTCTTCCTGTTTTTTCTCAGGTTTGGTTTGTGAAAAATGCTGATTTATTTGCTTTAATTCGGTTTTTTTCAGGTAAGCTACCATTTGTTTTGCTCTCTGCCCTACTTCTGTATCCGGATAATCTTCTGTGATTTTTTCCAACGCTTCGCGGTATGAAACAATATCTTCTGTTTTTCCTTTTGCAAGTGCTTTTATAAAGGCAAATCGTGCATTGTAAGATTTTTCTTCAAATTTATTGTGAGCTAAGTTGACTTTACTTATTACCTGATAATATTGGCCGTTTTTATAATCTTCCAATGTTTCCTGATACAGTTTTTCTATCTTATTTTTTTCTTTTTCCAGTTCTTTGAAGTAGTTTGGATTGGTTAGTACCTTGGCATAATTGGTGTTGGGATAGCCAGAGACAATTTTGTTCTTATAGTTTTTGGCTTCTGAAGTGTTTCCCAATTCTTTGTTGAGTTTATAAAGATGATAATAGGCAGGCAATGTATATTTTGAATTCGGGTATTCTTGAATTAAATTTTCAAAAGCTGCAATAGCTTTTGGATAATTGTTCAGATCATTCATGTAAACGATTCCCACGTTATAATATGCTTCTTTTATTTTGTTATGAGATTCTTTCATCAAAGAATCAGTAAGGGGAATGTTTTGCAGATAGTATTGCCGGCTGGTTTTTTCGTATTGTTTTTGTTGTTGTTCTTCCTTTCCTTGTTTTTCTTCAAAGTTATCGAACCCGGGTTGTTTTTTATTTTTTCTTCTCCAGTTATCTTCCAGTTTACGTTCTCCCCATTTTCTTTTAAAGGCTGCTTCTCCCCTGTCAACTGCCGCGGGGCTATAGAAATACCATTTCCCGGCTACTTGTTGATTTGTTCCATAGCTTCTTTGCTGGTTGTTATAGCGCATGGAGTTATACTTCGCCTCTAATGCTTTCTGTTCGGCTTCTTCTCTTTGCTTTTGTTTGTGTTTTCGAATTAGGCTTTGAATTAGATCATTCCTTTTCTTTTCACTCATTTGTGCTACTTGCTGCACGCTATCCTGAAATTCTATTGTGTTGAGGTTGGTCACCAAATTGGTAAGATATTTATTTTTAATGTACAGGTCTGTATACCCCGGATAATCTTCTTCCAGAGCGGTAACAGAGCTGTCATAATAAGCCTGAGCGCTGGTATAGTTTTTTTTCTCAAATAACAGATCGGCCAAAGCCAGATAGGATAAGCCTTTTTGGTTTTCGTTTTTGGTACTGGCGCGGGCAGATTTTTTGTAATACTCGATTGCCTCTGTTATATTGTCTTCCTGTATGGCAATTTTTGCTAATGCGTAGTATATTTGGTCCCGGAAATCAATATTTTTATCATCTTTGAGCATTTTTCTGATCTCTTTTTTGATTCCATCCGATTTTTTATTGGTGTGTTTGTAAAGCAAGGATTTTTTTAGGTTGGCATTGAATTTCATCCTGTAATCCGGATTCAGATCAACTACTTTTTTATAATAATCCAGGGCAGCCTGATATTGAGATTTTTGCTCATATAACTGGGCTAAAATATAGTTGTACCTGATTTTCTTTTCGATATCCATCGTACTTTGCGTCGCATTTTTCAGATGAGTTATCGCAGCTTCCGTGTTGTTGTTTTTTAAATAGAAATCAGCATAAGCAGCCTCAAAAATTCCTCTCAGATCCTCAGGAATTTTTTCTTCTGAAAGGGGGGTAAGGATATTTTTTGCTTTCTGGAATCTTTGAAGGTGAATGTTACATTTTGCAGTCCATATCCGGGCTTCTGTTTCCACATGTTTGTTCTTAAATTCCTTTATGGCGTATTCCAGTATTTTTTCTGCTGTATAATAGTCCATTTTCCAGAATAAGGCTTTCCCCATGAGCAAGTAACTGTCATCAACAAATTTGTTGAACTCTGCTTTGTCATAGTATTCTTTCTCCTCTTTGCTTAGTTTCCTTTGCTTTTTTAATTTTTCTGGCTTAGCTGTAATGGAGTGGAGTTTAATGAGTTTGGAGCACTTTTCAATTGTAACTTCCATTTGAGGCTTGATACTCTCGGACAGGGTTTTGTCTCCCGAGATAAACACAGGTAATGTTTGAGTATAGTCGTATGTATATTCTTTCTTATATTGTTCCAGCCCTTCTTTAAAGTTTTCTTTCGCGTTGAAAAGGATATTAAAATAGGAAGTAAGATTGTGATAATTTCTCCTGATCACAGTATTTTTTTTTGTGCTGCAATTATGCAGAGATAAGACTAAAATAAATAAGGCAAATATTTTCAGGATCTGTTTCATCTGTTTTTATTTTAATTTTAGTGTCAGATGCATCCTCCTTATGAATGAGGTGATTCGCATTTTGTTGTTGCTGTTTGTGAGCGGATTAATCATTGTCTTTTATTGTCTCATTTTTTCAATTATGCCCGGAATAATTTATTGATTTATGTTCTTTAACCAAAATAACTTAAAAATGTGCATGATATTATATATTAAAAGAAAAATTGCCATTTTGCAGACTCATATTTTATGATTGATAACCTCATCTGTATCATAAAGGCAAAACTAATGAATAAACCATGAGGGAGCTATATTTTAAAAACTCCGAAGTTGAAAATGCAGACAATAAATCATTAAAAAACAGAACTTTAATAAGTTCACTAAAAAGACAATTATAAAAAAAGGGCTCTTCTACAGCCCTTTTCTTTGAATGATATAATCTATTACTGATTTACGGCGACTACTTCTTTCACTTCAGGAACATCTTTTTTTAAGGCTTGTTCTACTCCGTTTTTTAAAGTAAACATACTAAACGGGCAAGTTCCGCAGGCACCTGTAAGTTCTACTTTTACTTTAAAATCTTCAGTTATTTCATGTAAAACAATGTTTCCTCCGTCGGCCACCAGGTAGGGTCTTACCTTTTCAATTGTTTGCTTTATCTTCTCTTCAATTTCATTTCTTTTCGCCTTTTCCATAATTTCTTTTTTTGTTATTGTTTTTTTATGTGTACTCTTTTTGTGGGTTCATTTTCTTCATTTCTTTTATCTACCTGTTTGATGAGCTCGTTGGCCAGGTCAGCAAAAGCTTTACCTATAATTGAATTTTCATCGAGGGCAGAGGGAGTTCCGGTTTCTCCGCTTTCCATGATGCTTTGGACAATAGGTATTTGTCCAAGCAGAGGGACGTTTTCTTTTTCCGAAAGTTTCTTACATCCTTCTTTGCCAAAAATGTAGTATTTGTTTTCCGGGAGTTCTTCCGGGGTAAACCACGACATGTTTTCTATTAAGCCGAGCACCGGGACATTGATGTTTTTATTGGTAAACATTCGAATTCCCTTTACTGCATCGGCCAGTGCAACATTTTGGGGTGTGCTTACAATTACGGCCCCGGTAACAGGTAATTCCTGTACGAGAGTTAAGTGAATGTCGCTTGTTCCGGGGGGGAGATCGATTACCAGATAATCCAGTTCTCCCCAATTGCCTTGATGAATCATTTGTTTCAGGGCATTTGTTGCCATAGGACCTCTCCAGACCAGGGCATCTTCAGGATTTATGAAGAATCCTATTGATAAAACTTTCACGTTGTATTTTTCTATAGGAGTTATTTGATCGACTCCTTCCACTTTTTTTACGTGAGGTCTTTGCCCTTCCAGATTAAACATTTTTGGAATAGAGGGTCCAAAGATGTCGGCATCAATAAGGCCTACTTTGGCACCTGTCTTTGCCAGGCTGACGGCAGTATTTGTGGCAATTGTTGATTTTCCTACACCGCCTTTCCCGGATGCCACTGCAATAATGTTTTTTACACCTGAAAGGATCTGTTCTTCTTCTTGTGCTTTATTGTCTTCTTTTTCCGGTACTTTAACGGATATGTTTCCTTTGATCTCTGCTTCTTCTCCCAGATTGTTTTCAATAGCCTGTACACATGCTTTTCGTATGGAAGAGATGAACGGATCATTAGCCTTTTTGAATAGCAGGTTAAAACTTATTTTATTCCCTGATATTTTAATGTCGTCAACCATCCCCAGGGATACTATATCTTTTTGTTTTTCAGGATGCTT
>CAZWHH010000080.1:0-1089 GCA_964633615.1 uncultured Bacteroidales bacterium
GAACTGGCTCCCGCGTTGAAAATATTTCAAAGCTGGAACCTGAATGTGAAAACAGGAAAAAACCTGTTTAATAAATTCCACCAATTTGCCGGAAAAGATGAAGAAAGGGCTTCAGACCTGCAGGAAATGATTAACAACCCGGATATAAAAGCCATTTTCTGTGCCAGGGGTGGCTACGGAACGGTAAGAACAATACAGTACATTAAATGGGAAAAACTTGTTCAGAACCCTAAATGGATCATTGGCTACAGCGATATCACCACCCTACACTCACATGTCAACAACAACCTAAACATCAAGACACTACATGGCATTATGCCTCTGAATTTCCCGGCCGACGGAAAAGAAAATCAATCGCTCCTTTTGCTGAAAAAAATTTTGTTTGGCGAAAAGATTGAATTTTCATGGGATTCGACTTTTAAAACATTACAAGATTCCCGGGCAGAGGGGATTCTTACCGGAGGGAATCTTTCTGTCCTCTACAGTTTAATTGGTACTCCCTACGATTTTGATACTGCGAACAAAATCCTTTTTCTTGAAGACCTTGACGAATACTTATATCACGTAGACAGAATGATGATGAATCTGAAACTTGCCAAAAAATTTGAAAATTGCGCAGCTTTACTAATCGGGGGCATGACGGATATGAATGATAATAATACCCCGTTTGGCAAATCTGCATATGAAATAATTGAAGATGTCATGCATCCTTATAAAATCCCCGTCTTCTATAATTGCCCGGTGGGTCACCTGAAAAATAATTTTCCGCTAATTCTTGGAGAAAAAGCAATAATAGCAAGAAGAAAAAATAAAATCAATTTGAAATTTACCGCTTAACTTCCTGGTAGTTTGAAGGAATTTTAAAATGGTAATTGCTCACAGAGGTTCTTTGAATATCAATAACCGCCAGTCTTTTTTTCTCTTTCCTGAGCAAATTTCTCTCAACGATCATAAAAGGGAAAAAATTAGATTTCCCCTGAATTTTTTCATAAAAAAAATAAGTTTTGTCAATCTGTGAAAGGATGGGAATAAGTTTATTAAAAAAATCGAGGTCTTTTCTTGCAACCCAAAAAGCAACTTCGCTATTCT
>CAZWHH010000080.1:1189-8559 GCA_964633615.1 uncultured Bacteroidales bacterium
TTCGAAAAAATAAATTAAAAGTTACAATAAGGATGAAAAAAAAAGAATTTGGTTTAAAAGGCGAATCTCTGACTGTAGATTTTCTAACACGAAAAAAGTATAAAATCCTCGCTAAGAATTGGCATTACAAACACAAAGAAATTGATATTATTGCAAAAACAGATGATTACCTGGTTATTGTTGAAGTAAAAACAAGAAGCAGCGAAGGGATAGAGACCCCTAACGAGCTGGTTACAAGAAAGAAACAACGTTTTATAATCGAGGCAGCCGAGGCTTACATTCAACAAAACAACATTGAGTGCGAAACAAGGTTCGATGTGGTTCTTATATATTATAAAAACGGAAACCCTGAAGTAGAACATATAGAAGATGCTTTTCATCCCAGTTTGTTATAAAAAACAGCAATAAAAAAATAGCATATTATTAATCCTATTTATCCAAATAAAGTCAAATCCTTAATACAATAGCATTATGAAAAAATTTGCAAATTATTTCCTGCAAGGCTTATTATACATCACTCCACTTGGAATTACAATATTCATTCTCTATAATCTGCTAAAATTTGTAGATGGATTGCTGAAACCTTATTTTATTGACCTCATTGGCTCATACATACCCGGGGTTGGACTGATAGCCATTGTGCTTCTTTTAACCCTGCTGGGATATATCGGCCAAACAATTATTGCCAAGCCCATCAAAGCTACTATAGAAAAAATTTTAAACAGGGCTCCCATTCTAAAAGTTATTTATTCATCGTTAAAAGATCTCCTCTCGGGATTTATGGGGAAAGACAAAAAATTTACCCGTCCGGTTCTTGTGAAGGTCAATACCGTATCAGAACTGGAAAAGTTGGGTTTTCTAACCCAGGCGGATGTCAGAAACATTGGGGTAGAAGGTAAAAAAGCAGCCGTTTATTTTCCTCATTCATATAATTTTTCAGGAGAACTGTTTATTGTTCCCTGTGAACATATCAAAGAAATTAATGGCTCACCTGCAGAAGTCATGAAATTTATTGTTTCCGGAGGTGTAACAAGTTTTACAGTAAATCAAAAAAAACAAACATCATGAAAAAATTGAAAAACACTCTGTTAATTGGTCTTGTATTATTTGCTTTCAGCAGTTATTCTTCCTTTGCACAGGAAAAATACGAATTCAACACAGTTGTTGACCTGGAAACTTCATCTGTTAAAAGCCAGGGAAGATCAGGTACCTGCTGGTGTTATGCCACCACCTCTTTTCTTGAAACAGAACTGATTCGCATGGGCCAGCCAGAATATGATCTTTCTGAGATGTTTCTGGTTCATCATGCCTATCTGAAAAAAGCCAAAGACTATGTCCGTTATCATGGAAAGAACAATTTCGGGCAGGGGGGACAAGCTCATGATGCCATCCTTGAACTGAAACAACATGGTATTGTTCCCGAGGAAGCTTATTCTGGTATTCAGTATGATTCTGAAGGACACAACCATTATGAAATGGCCTCTGTACTGAAGGCTTTTGTTGATGAAATTGCCAACAGCAAAAGACTAACCCCCGTGTGGCACAAAGCTTATGGAGCAATACTGGAATCCTACCTGGGAAAATTACCAGAAAATTTTGAATATGAAGGCAAAAGCTATTCTCCCAAAAGCTTTCAGGAAATGTTAGAACTGAACCCGGAAGATTACATTGAACTAACCTCTTACACCCATCATGATTACTACAAAACTTTTGTCCTGGAAGTTCCTGACAACTGGTCACATGACCTTTATTACAACCTTCCCCTCAATGACCTTATGAGAGTTATGGAAACTTCTCTGAAAGAAGGATATTCTGTTGTATGGGATGGTGATGTCAGCAGCAAAGGGTACGCTCATGAAGACGGAGTGGCTGTTGTTCCTGAAGATACAGATATAGATACAGATGAAGATTTTAAAACGCATCCCGTGGAAGAGAAAAACATCACCCCGGAAATGCGTCAGCAATTATTCAACAACTTCACCACTACGGATGATCACCTGATGCACCTGACCGGCATAAGTGTGGATCAAAATGGTACACGGTATTATAAAACCAAAAATTCCTGGTCTGATGACAGCAACGATTTTGGCGGCTTCCTTTTCATGTCTGATGCTTTTATGCGTCTGAACACAATAGCAATCATGATACATAAAGATGCCCTGCCAGAAGATATTGCAGAGAAATTAAATATTGAATAAAAAGGTATTATCCTTTTAATGAATATCCGTTTATCTTTTCTACCAAGGTTTTGCTTCTCAGAAGGCAAAACCTTTTTTAATCCATTGCCATTAAGTTACAACCCCGAATTTCACTGTAATCAAAACGCCCCAGCACTTCGAAAGAACCATCGTGGTGTTTTCTCCCGATATCCTTTGTTTCAATAAACGAGCATGTATATAAGTTAGCCAGATCGATTATATTGATTCCCCCGCTCCTCTTTATTTTCCCTACAGATAAAGGATCATAATATTCCCTGATGAAAATTTGCATCCAGGGTGGAGTATAAAAAAAACCATCCTTTAAGGAATAAGCCTGCGAAAGCAACTCGGCCATTCCATATTCCGAATGTATCTGTTCCAGGCCAAAAGCATTCTTTAAAACAGTATGCAATTCCTCTCGTGTAATTTCTTTTCTTCTCCCTTTCATGCCCCCTGTTTCAATTACTATCAAGTGGTTAAATGAGTGAGAATATTTTTCAGCAAGGCTGAGCAATGCAAAACTCACCCCAATGAGTATTACTGGCTGACCTGCCTGGTCAAGAGCAATAAGATTTTCTATCAATTGATCTTTCTCCTCCATGTAAAATCCACTATCCGGATGTCCTGATTGCCGGATAAGCTCTCTTACCATATAAATCAATGATGAATTTTCATTTTCATGATACCCCGGAAGCAAAGACAGAATACAGTACTTTTCAGGATTTCCGTAGAATTGTCTGAAAGCCTTCAAAAAACTCTTATGGTATAAAGACAACTTTTTTACATAATGCTTACTGCGCTGCATGTTTGAAGTACCACTGCTTAAAAACAACTTGTCGCAGGGCTCTTTGTGACTAAGTACATCATGATTTTTAAAAAATTCAACGGGAAGAAAAGGGATGTCCACCAACTTATTGACATTCTCTGGTGTTTTACCTATCAAACGACAAAATTCTTCATAAACCGGATTGTTAAAAAACTGAAAATTGAAAATGCGGATAGCAAGATCTGTGAAATCCTTTTCATCTTTAATGCTGAAAACCTTATTTTCCAACAAATGAGGCTGCTTTGCATCCTCCCCTCTCATTATTTTAAACGTTTTAAATATTCATTGCTGATATCTTTCAGGATTTCCTGGTTCAAATTGGGATAATAAATTCGGATCATGTGATGTGTTACAGAATTTTTTTGAATGGCGCCGAGAGCAGCATCAAATATAAGCGCATCATCTCTGTTTTTTATTTCCCAGGTCAACTGAACAAATGTTTCCCACGATATCTGGGCGGGAATTTCAAAATACCCGATGGCTTCCTCATCTAAATCGGAATAAATGGAATCGGAAACTTTTTCAAGATAGAAAAACTTTTTAATCTCTACGACTGCTTTCTCCTGAAAACTCTCCTTTTTAGTGGCTATTTTTATCCCTTCGTCCAAATAATGTTGAAAAACCGATTTGAGCATGGAACGTTTTATATTTTTTAACCTGATTACCGTATAGTTCTCACCCTTTACTTCTAAATAGCCTATTGCTGATGTTATTTCTTCCTTATATTTTCTCTCGATCTTTCGAATGGCGATCTTTAAATCATGTTCCAGATAATCTTCCTTCAGAGCAATATAATAATAATGGGGAAGTTTTTTCTTTGATTTGAACTTTATTGCAGGGAAAGGATTAAGGGATTCCAGTACCAGATAATCAGATAAAAACTTATAAACGTGATTCTTTACAAGTTCCTTTTTCTTTATGACCCCTGAGGCACTTAATACTCCTGTGCTATTCATTTGGATATAGATTATTTAAGGTTCTTATTTTTAATAAATTGTATTTTATAATTTCAGCGTTTACACATTTTAAAGCATGTAACCCTCTTCTAATATCCATTGCCTTTTGTCTACATGATGCAGATGAGAGTTTCATATATTAAATTTTTCCTCAAAGATAAAACAATAAATAGTTTGTTATTATTATGTCAAAAATAAAAAAAAGAGAATGCAAATTCACTGATTGTGATAAACATTCTCTTTTTGTTGAGTAAAATTTCCTGTCTGTTCTTATCGATATTTACAACAGCCGGGAAGGCTTGCATAAGTATCATCAGAAGCCTTTTTCTTAGATGTATCATGTCCGGCATCAGCAATAGCTTTATGCACGGCCATCATATCTACTTTCCCTTTTGGGTAATAAACAGTCAGTTTATCTGTAGCCTTATCCCATTTGGCTTTCTTAACACCCTCTACACTTTGGGCCGCTTTCTCGATTCGGTTTTCACACATGCCACAATTTCCCTGTACAGCAAATGAAGTTTTTTCCAAATCTCCTTTGACGGCTTCAGTCATAGCCTTATTTTTGTGTTCTTTATCACTTGATTTTTCACACTGCGCGTTTGCCTGAACGCCACTTGTCAGGAAGAAACCTAACAACAATCCTACACTTAAAATTAACTTTCTCATAATATATTGATTTTTGGTTATTAACATTAACTTTTTCTTCTTAGTCGTAAAATATTTAAAACCTTACACCTAAGTTGAGCGGTTTGAACGTAGTGAAAAAGCGCTTTACTTAGGTATAACCCCGACTTAGAAATTGTAGGTTTTTCACCGAATTTGTAGCCTGTCCCGTACACGGAGTGTCGGGAAGGTGAAAACCTTATAATTTCTTTGTCGTGAGCGAAAATCGCTCAATTTGGGTTACAGAAATATGTCTGTTTATTTTAGTGGTTTTGATTTTAGCCGTAAACTATTCATTACAACCGATACTGAGCTGAAAGACATGGCTCCGCCCGCGATCATCGGACTTAACAAGAAGCCGTTAATAGGGTAAAGCACACCCGCAGCTATAGGTATTGCAATGATATTGTATATAAACGCCCAGAATAGATTCTGCTTAATTGTTTTCAGTGTTTCTTTTGACAGCTCGATAGCTGACCTGATTTTTTCAAGGTCGCCTTTTACCAGTGTTATTTCAGCACTTTCAATAGCCACATCAGTCCCTTTACCCATGGCTATACCAATATCTGCCTGGGCTAATGCCGGCGAGTCATTTATCCCGTCGCCTACCATGCCTACTTTGTGCCCCTGGCTTTGAAGTTGTTTTACATAGTCAAGTTTGTCCTGTGGCATTACTTTGGCTTTATACTTTTCAATTCCTGCTTTTTGAGCAACTTCATGAGCTACAGCTTCATTGTCGCCGGTAAGCATGTGCACGCTAATACCTGATTTTTGCAGATCATCAATAGCCTTCAGTGAAGTGGGTTTTATCTTGTCTTCAATGTTAAAAACCATCTCAACCTGCTTGTTCCTGGCTACATAAACATAGGTAGCAATGGCCTTTTTCCCGGCGACAGATTCGTCCTGAAGGCTTTGAGGAATTTCAATTTCGTATTGCTCCATTAACGATTGACTTCCAATAAGAAGTTGATTGTCCTTATATCTGGCTTCTATACCCTTGCCTGTAACAGATTCAAATTCATCTATTGTAAATCCGTTCTGCGCCTTGTTTGAAAGAAAATCAGAAATTGCTTCGGCAAGTGGATGCTCCGATTTTGATTCAATGGCATAAACCAAATCCATCAATTCATCATCCTTTTTCCTATCTGCCCATTTCATCTGTGACACCACAGGCTCACCAGCAGTTATTGTGCCGGTTTTATCCACCACAATGGTGTCTATTTCATTCACTTTCTCAAGGATGCCTGCATCTTTAATAAGTATACCATTTTCCGCACCTTTCCCGATTCCAACCATAATTGCAGTAGGAGTAGCCAGTCCAAGAGCACACGGGCAAGCTACAATTAATACAGTAACAAGTGTCACAAAAGCATAAGTCAGTTGTGGCGATGGCCCCACCAAATACCAAATAGCAGCGCTTACCAATGCAATAACAATTACCACCGGTACGAATATCGATGCGATCTTATCTGCCAGCTTCTGAACTGGAGCTTTACTTCCCTGCGCTTCCTTCACCATATTAATGATCTGAGACAACATGGTATCAGCCCCCACCTTTTCAGCTCTGATTTGAAAGCTGCCGGTTTTATTTAAGGTGGCACCTATCGCTTTATCACCTTCACTCTTTTCAACGGGTAAGGGTTCGCCGGTAATCATGCTTTCGTCCACCGATGAATACCCATTAATAATTTCACCGTCCACGGGAATCTTTTCGCCAGGGCGAACTTGTACTACATCCCCTGATTGAACCTGGTCAACCGGGACCTCTACTTCTTCTTCATTACGTATCACTTTTGCAGTTTTTACCTGCATTCCCATCAATTTTTTAATAGAGGCTGAAGTCCGGCTCTTAGCTTTGGCTTCAAAATACCTGCCAAGTAAGATCAGGGAAATAATTACCGCAGCAGCTTCATAATATACGTGAGGTGTTATACCTCTTGATTGAAGATATTCCGGGAATAAAGTATTAAAAAGGCTGAATAAGAATGCTGCCCCTGTCCCCAGAGCAACAAGAGTATCCATGTTGGCTTTGAGGTTTTTCGCCTGTTTCCATGCTATTTCGAAAAACTCCCTGCCGAACCATGTAATTACCGGTATTACAAAGGCAAGCATAATCCAGTTTCTGTATGCAAGTTCCGGGAGAAACATGGAAATCACGAACACCGGCAGAGAAAATCCAATGGCATAAAGTGCTCTGTTTCTTGACTTTTTAAGCTTCAATTTTTCTTTTTCCTGCTCGGCTTCCAAATCTGTTTCTTGTTCCAGAATCAGGTCATAGCCGATTTGCTGTACTGCTTTTTTCATCTCTTGCTCTGAAACAGAAGAATCATCATACTCCACCAGTACAGATTCATCGGCAAAGTTGACATTCGCTTTGCCAATTCCTTCCATAGCACCAAGCATGCTTTCTACGCTGCTTGCGCATGAAGCACAGTGCATTCCTGAAACTTTAAATGTTCGTTTAATCATAGGTCAAACACCCCTTATTTTAATTTATCAATTCCGCTGAATAACCAGCCTCTTTAATTGCCTTTTCTATGGCTTCTTTAATTTCATCAGCAGTGGCTGTATTGGTAACTACTTTTACAATTTTATCAGGACTGTCCAGGTCAACATCCCATGATTCAATTCCTCCCAGATTGTCCATGTATGGTTTGATTGCGTACATACAGCCTGCACATTTGAGGTTGGTTTTAAATTTCAGTGTATTCATAATAATTTCTG
>CAZWHH010000081.1:0-8524 GCA_964633615.1 uncultured Bacteroidales bacterium
TCATAGAGATTTTTCTCAATGATAGAAGTAAGGATATCAACAGCTACCTTATTTTGCCCTCCCTGGGGTATAATAATGTCTGCATACTTTTTGGTCGGTTCAATAAATTGCAAGTGCATTGGTTTCACAGTTTTCTCATATCTTTCAAGCACCTTATTGACAGATCTCCCTCTTTCCGCAATATCTCGCTGAACCACTCGCATTAAACGATCATCGTTATCGGCATCGACAAAAACCTTAATGTCCATTAACTTTCTCAGTGGAATATTTTGCAATACTAAAATACCTTCAATGATCACCACATTTTTAGGTTCCACGGGAACTGTCTCTTCTGATCTTTTACAGGTCAGATAAGAATAAATAGGTTGCTGAACGACTTTTCCCGTTTTAAGTTTTCGTATATGATCGACGAGTAGTTTAAATTCCAAAGAGTTCGGATGGTCAAAATTAATTTCCTGCCTTTTTTCCATCGGAATATGGCTGTTGTCTTTATAATAAGCATCCTGGGAGATAACAGCCACTTCATTTTTTGGCAACCTGTTAATGATCTCTCTAACAACGGTTGTTTTTCCGGAACCCGTTCCTCCGGCTATTCCAACTATTAACATATTATTATTTCATTTTTTAGAACCATCCACCACTTGCTTTACGATCTAACTTTTTAAAATCTTTCTTTAAAAACCCATCAGGTCGCTTTCCCTTTTTTACAAAGTGATAATCAAAGTAATAGAATTCTGCATTTTTAGCTCCCATTAATATTTTATAGCATCTGGCCCTGTGTCGGCTTCCTTGTGGCCCAACCTTATGGAGAAAAACCACATTTTCATCCTGAGCTTCTATAGCTTCTTCCACTTCGTTCCGGGTTACCAGTTTAAAATCGTAAGAATAGTACTCCTCTATCTCCTCTCTTGTATTCACCTCTTCATCCAACTCATCTTTAACGAGGTATAGTGTCTTCCCTTTAATATCCTTTATATTCTTATTATAATACTGGAAAATATTATCTTCAATAATATCAGGATTTTTCTTCATCAATTTTACATGCTTTTGAATAAAACGAAGAATCACCCCAAGTTTATAACTCCAGTACTCCTGATCAACTTCACGGTATGATAAAGGGACACCTACGAGAGTGGGCATATCTTCCATTAAAACAACCCTTTTACCAAGCATTAAGCTCAAAAATCTATATCTCGCTTTGGTTTTGTCTTTCTCAAACACCACCAGGTTCCTCATTAGGAAAGAATACTTGGGATCTTTCCTGTATTTTTCGAATTCAGAATATTTGATAAATTCGTATTCCGTTATTTCCCAATTATTTTCAACTGCTTTTTTTATTTGGTGGTTATAATGAGAAATCGGATTGGGACCCAGAACTATCAATGTTTTTGTATTAAAAAAACTATTCAACTCTTTCTGAGTAGGGACATATCCATCATCCTGAGTATAGGCATTAAAGCCAAACAAGATTAAAAACAAAAGGGGAAAAATTGATTTTTTCATAGGTAGTTTTATTTAAAATTTATAACAAAATTAAAATATCATTTGAATAAGCAAAATCTGTTTTTATTATCTTTTTTTGTAATTTTATGTAAATTTAATTGGTCTTTACGATCTATTTAATATATTTATTAATTATTTTTACGATAAAATAAATTAAAGTTCAAGCAATATATGAAAATCTTTAATACCATCATAAAATTTTTATTTAAAGGGAACCTTCAGGTAAACACCCAAATAGATCATAAATTACTTATAATAAACACATTAGGCATATTATTTTCTGTTTTAATAATCATTACTTCTGTCCAGGAATACAAGGGTGATTGTAATTATATATTATTAGGAGTTAATTCAGCAATATTCCTCCTGATGATAGCTAATCTCATTTACCTGCAAACTCATAAAAAAAACACAGACAGATCAGGCAATGTTTTTATTATCCTGGTAAGTATATTCTTCCTTACTATGCTGTTTTTAGAAAAAACAACAACTACCAATTTATTATGGTATTCATGCTTCCCGGTTATTCCCGTGCTTTTATACAAGCAAAAAGGAAATCTTATTGCCACCCTGTTTTTGTTGATTGTAACCGTTACCCTTTTTCTTCCGTTTTTTCAGTCCTATCAAACCGAAATTACCACTCTGAATAAATTGGTTTTCTTATTCAGCTATTTAGCAATTTTTATATTTGCTTATTTACTGCAACAGAGCATAGAATCTATAATCAACAAACACAAAGAAGATATTGCCCAGGTTGAAGATGAATTAAAAGACAAAGAAGATTTTATCTCAAGGGTATCCCATCAAATCCGAACCCCGCTGAATAATATAGTTGTTGTATCAAACATGATTGATCCGAAAGACCTGGAAGACAAACAGAAAGATTACTTTGATACGATATTGGCTTCTACAAATAACCTGGTGGATGTTGTTAACAGCTTTTCCGACATTACGAATGTTGATGTTCAGGAACGCAAGAAATATCAAATTCAGTTTGATTTAAATCATACACTGAAAAACACCATTAATCTTTTTGTAGATAAAGATTCAGAGAACAAGGAAAATATAATCATAGATTCAGAGATAGACTATCCGCTTCTTGGTGATCCGGTCAAAATAAAACAAATATTCCTCAACCTGATAGAACAAATACTTAAAAATTCAGAAATAAAAAAACGTTCAGTTAAAATATACCTCATTGAAAACAAAACGAGTAATGATTCAGTAGATGTTTTATTTCAACTGAGCACGAGTGGGCTAAGCTCAATTCTTAATAGATCAACAAACGCAAAAGACCTTGTAAACGAACTTGAAATAAACATAGCCAAACGAACAATCGAATCATTAGGCAGTAAATTGTGGGTAGAACAAAAAAATAGTGAGACAAAATTTGAATTTTCACTTTCTTTTGAAAAGGCATTTGATAAAGAAGAAAAACCACAGGAGAAATTAACTCCGTCCGGTGAACAAAAATCTGTAGAATTAGATGATGCCAATGTTTTATTGGTTGAGGATAATCTTATTAACCAAAAAATAGTATTGTTAAGTTTAAAAAAGGTGGTAAATAATGTCGATGTTGCAAACAATGGTAAGGAAGCGTTAGATAAATTCGGGTCTGTTAAATATGATATCATTTTAATGGATATACAAATGCCGATAATGAATGGAATTGTAACCACAAAAAAGATTCGAAACATTGAGAAAAGTACCAATACTCATACCCCAATAATTGCGATAACAGCAAATGCCCTTCTTGGAGACAAAGAAGAATGTCTGGCTGCAGGTACAGATGATTATATAAGTAAACCTTTCCAAATTGAGACTTTGCTGAATAAAATGAAAAAGTTGCTTAAACAATAATTTAATAAGATTATAAATACGGCTTAAATCCAATTATCAGGATATCATCAACTTGTTCAAGTTCCCCTTTCCATTCCTCTATGCTTTTATCAAGATAGTCTTTTTGCACCTCCACGGGCAACTTGTGAATGTTGAGTAAAAGGTGTCTAAACCTTCGGTATTTATATTTTTTCCCTTCTGATCCACCAAACTGATCTGCATAACCATCAGTAAAAATATAAACCATATCATCTTCTTTCAAATCAATTGTATGAACATTGACCATTGGTTTCTCCATAGAATCTTCCATCATACCGATCGAAAATCGATCTCCTTTAATTTCTCTGATCTTATTATCCCGCATCAAATATAATGGACGAAATGCTCCCGCGAATTGCATTTGTTTCTTCTTCCTGTCAATGACACAAAGAGAAATATCCATGCCATCTCTGATGGTTCTTTTATCATATGCATCTTTTGATAATGTAAGAGAAATGCCCTTATTCAAATCATAAAGTATTTTATCAGCCTCCTCTATGCCTTGATCATTTGTAATATTATCCAGAAGTTCTAACCCGATAATAGACATAAAAGCTCCCGGAACTCCATGCCCGGTACAGTCTACAGCAGCAATAAACAATTTATCCTGTTTTTCATTCATCCAGTAAAAATCTCCACTTACAATATCTTTGGGTTTATATAAGACAAATGATTGAGGACAGGCATTTCGAATGGTTGTATCGGAAGGTAAAAGAGCTTCCTGAATTCTCTTGGCATAAATCAAACTATCGGTAATACTCTTATTTTTTACACTTAATTCCTCCTTTTGTTTGGCTACTTGTTGAGCAATAATCTCTTTTTCCTTTAACTCTTGGTTTGCCTTTCGTAATCTGTTGGTTCGCCATCTGAAAATCAAAAAAATAAAAACAACGACAGTTATAATGTATAAAACCTTTGCTAACCGGGTCAAAAAGAAAGGTGTTTCAACAATTAGATGCAAATGGGTTCCTGTATCAAACCAAACTCCATCACTATTTGTTCCTTTGACATTAAATTCATACTCCCCTGGAGGTAAATTAGAAAAAGTAGCATATCTTCTTTTCCCAATATTAACCCATTCATTTTCCAGCCCCCCCACTTTATAGGCATACCTGGTCTCCTGAGATTCAGCCATATCCAGGGCAGTAAACTTAATTGTCAATAAATCATTATTATAGGGAATAAAAATTGTATCATTATTAATATAAAATTTCTCTTCCACCTGTGAATTGGCCAATATCTCAATCGAGGTTATTTTAACATGGGGTTTATATCTACTGGTTTTTATTGAATCCGGATAGAAATAGTTGATACCCGATAGTCCACCAAAAAAGAGTTCCCCTTTGTTGTTTTTAAATGAAGCCAAATGATTAAATTCATAGTCTTGCAATCCATCATAAATACTGTAAGTGCTAAATTCTTCATTTTCCACATCATACTTTGCCAATCCCATGTTGGTACTTAACCAAAGATTTCCATTATAATCTTCCTCAATTGCATAAATTAAATTATTAGGTAATCCGCTCTGCTCTGTATAAGTATAGAACTCATCATTAATGGTATCGTATTTATTCAAACCGCCGACAGTCCCTATCCAAATATTCCCTTTCTTATCTTCATGCAAGCAAGTTATCTCATTATTTACCAAACAATCAGAACAAGTTTGCGACTTTCTCAGGTATCTTATAAAAACTTCCGAATCAGGATTGTAAAGATTTAGTCCATTATTGGTGGCAGCCCATACATTCTGATTTCCATCTATCATGACATCATAAACAAAGTTTGATGAAATAGAATTTTCATCATACGATTTATTAAAATAGCTATTAATCTTTTCTCCATTAAATACATGCAATCCATTGCGAGTTGCAAACCAAATGTTTCCTTTTCTGTCCTCATCCATTGAGTAAACACGGTTATCCTGAAATACCTGACTCCAATTTGAATATTTTGGCTTAAGAAAAGATTGTTTTTGCATGTCATAGTACAAAACTCCATTGCCTGTTCCGATCCATAAACGTTTCTTCGAGTCAAACAATAAAGAATGAACATCGTTATTCGGGACAGGAGAATTCCGGGGATTAAAATTCTTTATTTCACCCGTTTCGCGGTTATAAACATAGAGACCACTATCCCATGACCCAACCCACAAATTGTTTGAATTATCCTGGAATATGGAGGCAATTAGATTACTTCCGAATAAAGGATTATAATTTTGATCTTTTGAGTAAACTTTAAAATCCTTAAGATTTTTTTGCAATTTTAAAAGCCCCTGTTGGGTACCAACCCAAATTATTTTTTCCCGGGATTGTTCAATAGATCTAATATTAGCTGTTAGCAAACGGCTTGATTTAACCACTCTCTGGTTGGCACTGTTAAACTTTTTACTATCCTTATTGAATATAAATAACCCCGTATTTGTTCCTACCCAGAGAATACCTTCTTTATCCTGAAAGATCACATTCATACTATTATTTCCAATGGGGGTTTCCTGTCCATTTTCGATAAAAAAACGTTCAAATGAATCCTTTTCCCGATTATACTTATTTAAACCATAGTTAGTACCAATCCATAAATTGCCCTTGTTATCTTCATAAATAGAGTGTATGTCATTGTCACTTAAAGAACTTTCATTACTCTCACTATGAGTGTATCTTTTAAAAACTTCCCGTTCTTCATCAAAATAATTCAACCCGTCCTTTGTGGCAACCCATAATTTACCCTCACTATCCCGCAGGATATCATAAGTACTGGTTCCATCATAAAAATTAAAATAGTCGCTATAATGCTTAAAATTTAAGAAGTTTTTTGTAGTGGGATTAAACCGGGTCAGATAATGTAATGTCTTTAACCATATTATTCCATCTTTATCTGAATATAAGGCAAGAATTCTATTTTCCGGTAGTGAATTTTCATTATTCCCTTTATAAAAAACAGAAAATTCCCCTGATATCGGATTAAAGCAATTTAAACCATTATTAGTTGCTATCCAAAACTTACCATCCTGTGATTCAATTATATCATTCACATAATTATTAGATATAGAATTGGTATCACCCGGCAAACTTTTAAAAATTTTAAATTCATACCCATCATACCGGTTTAACCCGTCCTGGGTTCCAATCCATAAAAAGCCTCTTGTATCTTTCAATAAGCAATTGACATTAGATTGAGAAAGACCCTCTTCAACTGAATAAGAAAATCTCTGGATTATTTGAGAATAAGCATCATTTGTAACAGATGCAAAAAAAAACGAAATTAATATAAACAAACACTTTTTCATTATAAAAATCTAATCGACAGGTTTTTGTAGCTATGATGAATAAAGTCAGTATCAATAAACCACTTTGTACAAATCCCGGGAAACACTAAAAAAGTGGTTCCAATACAAACAACTAATACCTCAATCTTACTATAATATTTAATTTCAATTTGAACTAAAATGTGCTTAGTTACAGTTTAACCCCGACTTAGATGAACTTAAATATTTTTCAAAAATTTAGTGAACCGAAACGTAGTGAACTCACCGAAGGTAATCTTAGTCGCTATCGAAGATAAGAATAATTCATGAACGGCGAAGCCCTCAACGAAGTTAATTATTCGGGTTAAATAAATTTAAAATCATTTCCTTTAAAAGCAGCTGAATCTCCTAACATTTCTTCTATTCTAATAAGTTGATTATATTTAGCGATTCTGTCAGACCGGGAAGAGGAACCTGTTTTAATCAATCCGGTATTTAATGCCACTGCCAAATCAGCAATAGTAGTATCTTCAGTTTCGCCAGACCTATGGCTAATCACAGAAGTCATAGAATTTTTATTAGCTAATTGAACGGCATCAATTGTTTCTGTCAGGGTTCCAATCTGATTCACTTTTATTAAGATAGAATTAGCAGATTTTTCTTTTATCCCTCTTGAAAGTCTTTTGACATTGGTTACAAATAAGTCGTCTCCTACTAACTGAATTTTATGCCCCAATTCTTTATTAAGTTCTTTCCATCCTTCCCAGTCGTCTTCATCTAAACCATCCTCAATCGATATGATGGGGTATTTCTCGGCCCATACTTTCCAGTAATTAATCATATCCTTTGAATTTAATTCCTGGTCTGTTGATTCTAAATAATAAACCCCTTTCTCTTTGTTATAAAACTCAGAAGCTGCCGGATCCAGGGCAATATAAATGTCCTCTCCTGGTTTATACCCTGCTTTTTCTATGGCCTGCAAAACAGTTTCTATAGCCTCCTCGTTTGAGTTAAGCAAGGGTGCAAAACCTCCTTCGTCACCAACATTTGTTGAATGATCTGCTGCTTTCAATACTTTTTTCAGGTGATGAAACACTTCAGAACCCATTCTCAGTGATTCTGAAAAAGAAGGAGCATTAACAGGCATAATCATAAATTCCTGAATATCTATCTTATTATCAGCATGCTGACCTCCATTAAGAATATTCATCATCGGAATGGGTAAGGTATTGGCATTTACTCCCCCAATATACCTAAAAAGAGGCAATTCATATTCATTTGCTGCCGCTTTGGCAACAGCCAGGGAAACTCCAAGAATTGAATTCGCTCCTAAATTTTCTTTATTATCAGTCCCGTCAAGTTCAATAAGTTTCTTGTCAATATGGTTCTGTTCATCTACAAATTCACCTATAACTGCTTTCCTGATTTTTTTATTGACGTTATCAACCGCATTAAAAACACTTTTACCCATAAATTTAGAAGAATCATTATCTCTTAATTCAACAGCCTCATAAACACCTGTTGAAGCTCCGGAAGGAACAGCAGCTGATCCCATTGCTCCAAGGTCGGTATAAACATCTACCTCTACGGTCGGATTTCCTCTTGAATCGAGAATTTGTCTGGCTTTAATATCAACTATTTTACCCATAATATTGAATTTTATATTTTTAATTACATAAAGGTACTAATTTATTCAATAAAATAAATAATGCAATGATTAAATAATCACAGCTTACACAATTGTTTTAATATTTTAACCAGAAAGAAACACTGGGATCATATAAAACCGAATAAGAAAGGATTATTATAAGAATTTATTCTCTCAGTCTTAAACTTAAATTATTTTGACCCAAATTGAGCGATTTTCGCTCACTGCCTGCCCCGTGCACGAAGTGTCGGGGA
>CAZWHH010000082.1:0-8498 GCA_964633615.1 uncultured Bacteroidales bacterium
AAATTCAAAGAGATTGTTGTAAGCCGGTTATAAGCATAATACATTTGCTGGCTTGCAGACAAAGGAAGATAAACTATTTTATTATCTAAATCGGGTTTTGGTACTTTCACAATTCCCTTTACCTGGTATTTTCCTGCAGCTGTGGTACCGTGGTATCCCTGGCTCAATAATACAATCGTATCATTGATTCCCAGTTCAAGGTATTCTGCCAGTTTTTTACCAAGAATTACAGCCTGATCGTCAGGTTTTAGATATTTGCCTTCAACAATTTTCTCAGAGAGATTCGACATTTCATTCTGTTCCCGGGGTTCAATTCCCATTACCATAACACCTTTGGTCTTAGGTCCGCTTGAACCCAAAGCAAAAGATTCAAGCCGTGGTACAATCTGTTTGATATTTTCGTTGGATTTTAATACATCCATTAATTCATTATTCATTTCCAGGGTATTATTAATGGATTTATTATCTGAATAACCTAAAGCGTGTACCTGAATATGTCCGGAATATAATTTCACTGCATTATTAATCATATTGCTATAGCTGCCAAGCTGAAACCCTCTCATAATTAGCGCAAAAAATATAGCAAAAAATATTGAAGCAGCTGTTATAATGGTTCTTCGTTTATTCCTCCAGATATTTCTCCAGGCCAGTTTTATATATTCATTCATGATTGGTTCATTTTATTTTCTGTTGAAATATTATTAACTCTGTCTTTTATAATCAGGGTCTGACCCGCTTCATGTTTTGCTGTGAGAAAAAACGATCCGGTATGCTTCTGTTGAACTTTATCTCATCTAGTTCCAGAACCGTTTTCTTTCCTTCTTCATCTTCCGGGATCACTTCAATGTGTGTAGGGATGTGACGTTTGTCCATCAATTTTACATCAGAAGCCAGCTCAGTTCGTATCAATTCTCCATCTTCATCGTAGTATTCCGATTTCATCTGCATATAATGCTTTTTGGAAATCCATTTCAGAACTTTTCCCCAGACAATGGCAGCCCCTTCTTTCGGAACAAGCTTTATTTCGTAGCAATCATACCCATTTACTTCTTCTTCACCCTTAAGTGTATGATGATAATCCACCACGATAGAAGATTCTTTCAATATATCGTCATTGGTATAATCCGACCCCATCCATCCCTGCGACATCATCGAGGGTGGAAGTTTAATCAGGCGGCTTATGGAAGGCATCCAATGCCACATATCGTCCTGTCTTTTCAGAAAGGTTTGGCCTCTTTCGTTGGCAGGAGCTGTAATTAAAGTAAGTGAATAATCCCGGCCCTTGATCCAGTTTTTCATTTTAACTGTCCGGGTCCATGTGGGACGCAGAATCTTCATTGTCATCCGGCTGATGCTTGATTCTTCACCCTGCCACTGGTCTTCTGCCTCTTCCATAATTTCTTTGGCAGAGAGAGATTGAGCTGTAGCCATGAAAGGAGCTAGCAGCATTAAACTAACAATCTGGATTGTTACTAATTGAATAAATTTCATTTCATATTGGTTTTATTAAATTTCACATATCGGTTTATCAGAGTCCGTTTAACATTTTCAACGGGATAATGCTCAGGATCGAGAATAAAATGAAAACCGATTCCATCCAGCATGGCCCCGAAAATTAAAGTTTCAGTCTGTGGATCTTCAAAACCTTGTTTCTCAAAATAATTTATCGCCATTCCAAAAATCTGTTCTGTTAATTCTTCAATCTTCTCTTCGACTACACCTATAAGCGCAGGCTGAAGTGAAAGACTAAAATACAATTTCCAGAATTCCGGATTGGCTTTCAGAATATCAAAAATTTCGTGAATATACTGTTCCATCTCAACGGGCTCGAGTACTCCATCATTATTTGGATCCAGCCCGCCCAGCATCTTTTGTATGCCGTCATCAAATATGTCCCGGATTACCTCCTCCTTACTTTCAAAGTAGTTGTATATCAACCCCTTTGAAATATTTGCTTTTTTAGCAATTTTGCTTATAGAAGCCCCATGATAGCCTTCATGGGCAAACAACTCCAGTGCTGCTTCCCTGATTTTGGCTTTTCGCTCCTCACGTATTGCTTCATATTGCTCTTCTGTCCTTGGTGACATAATCTAAAACTTTAGAATGACCGGTCTGTCGTAAATTTTCACTTCTTAAAGGGCAAAAAATTTGCCCTGATATTTTTGGTTGAACGGTCGTTCAAAGATAAATTAATTTAATGAAATTTTGCAAATATTTTTTAAAGAACTTTTAAATATTTCTTATTAATTATTGATTTTAAGACAATTAATTTAGAACAAAAGAGCATCATTACATTAGATGATAAATTCTAAATAATTTTTTTAGGGTTATTCACAGAATCTTTCCTCTTCTGAAAAAAATAACTATTTGCAATTTAACTGCTTACTTACTAAATTTAAACAAAAACGATGGGAAAACTAATCATACTATCAGGTCCTTCATGTGTAGGGAAAAGTCCTTTGGATAAAGCACTGGAAAGGTTTTATCCGGAAATCAGAAGTCAGCTAAAATATTTGGTGCTTTATAACAGCCGTGCTCCCCGACCGGGAGAGCTTGACGGTAAAGACTATCATTTCAGAACCCGCGAAGAAATTGAAAAACTGAGTGAAGAAGACCCTATTGTTTCAATGGAGGTAAGGGGCGATTTACAGGCGTTGGATATTAAAGAATTAAAACAACAATTGAAAGAAGGAGACCTTTTCTTTGAGGGGAATCCTTTTATCGGCAGAACACTGCAGATTCATCCGGCTCTTGAAGATATTGTTAAAATCAGTATTTTTATGTCTCCCCTCTCCCAGGAGGAAATTGCTTTTCTTACGTCCGGTGAATCCAATGCAGACCCAGAGAAGGTTATAACAGATATCATGCGGCGTAAATTACTCAGGAGAACACGAAAACAAAAGGGTGAATTGTCATTGAAAGACCTTGAGAATATTGAAAGAAGAGCTTCCAGTGCTTTTACAGAACTTCAGGAGGCCCATTATTTTGATTTTGTTATTCCCAACCACGACGGGGAAGACAGCGAGAACTGGGATGCTTTTTACTATCCCGTGGGTGATGCCAGGAAAGCATTGCTTTCTTTTGTGAATATTATGAAGGGTCTTCCCTGTGATTATTGTGAACATTGGAAGGAGAACCTGACAGGTTGAAATAGCCAAAATTTATATGCCAGATTAATAAAGAGAGAGAGGCTGTCTGCAACAGTCTCTCTCATTCATTTTATTGTAGTTTTTCTCTTAGTGATTCGGCATTGTCCAAGGCATAACCAAAATAATCATTATTAAAGTAACAATAGACCTCTTTCAAATTATGCTGGTTTATCTCCCCTTGAATAACTTCTGCCCATGAATTTAACTGTTCTTCAGTATATTTTGAAGCATAGGGCTTTTCAGGTCCATGGAATCGAAAATAAGCAAAATCGGCTGTAGTAATCACATCATTGGGCATGTCGAGTCCGGATGCACAGCAAAATGCTACATTATGAGCCTTTAACAGCCGGATGACCTCTGTATCATACCAACTTTCATGTCTGAATTCAATTACATTTCTGAAATCATGGTTCAGCAGGTCCATGAACTTCAGTAGATTTCTAAAGTTTTGCTCATCATATTTAAATGAAGGTGGAGTTTGAAACAGAATACAACCGGTATTTGTTCCAAGATTTCCTGTTATCTGATAAAATTTGGCAACTTCCTCCTCCACATCATGAAATTTCTTTTGATGGGTAATTTGTCTGTTGGCCTTGAATGTCATTTTAAAATCCTGCGACATCTTCTTCTTCCAGCCCTTCAGCATATTTTTAAAAGGATAGCGGTAAAAAGACATATTGAGTTCCACAGTATTATAAAACCGGGTATAAAAGGGGAACCATTCGCTTTTTTTCAGATCGGCAGGATAAAACCTATCTACCCAATGATCATAACTCCATCCGCTCGTACCGATATAAAGACTGGTCTTATTACTCATAAACTATTATATTTTAAGCAATTACTTTGAAAAATATAATAAAAAACAAAAGGGATGTCAACAAAAAAAATGTTAAAATTTTGTCAGGCTATTCTTCGTTAATTAATTTTGATTCAAGGATATAATCAAGTCCGGGGTAATTCTTTTCCAGATAGGCATTGCCCAATTTATATATAGAGTCTTGCTTGTTTGCAGGTTCAAAACCATATTCACTGTAAAATGACTCTATAACCTCAAATCCGGAAACAACTACTGCAAAAGGTGGAAATCCCCGCAATCCATTAAACATGATTGTATCCAGTTTTGAGTTATCCTGATAATTAATAAAAAGCTGGGTTGTACGACTCAGGTGTCCCTCCCTTGCATAAGCTATTCTCCCTTTTTTGTTTGATACTTTTACAGGTTCATCCTCCAACGGATGCCTATCCCAGAAATCATTAACATCGGGGAAAGGAGAAATTCCAAATTGAACTACATAATCAGGTTGTACCCGAAAAATGGCTACACTGTCAAAAAAATCTGTTGTGATCAATTGATAAAATCTGTCCACTCCTTCAGGCGACCAGTTTCTGTAAGCCTCAACAATAAAATTCCCTTTGGTGGTAGTGAATTCAACCTGAAAAGTATCGGGTGCGGTTTGCTTCAAAACGGTCTTTGATATGTCCTGACAATTGGCTGTCAAAAACCAGCCTGTAATCAGTAAAAAAAGGATAAAATGTGTTTTCATAGCAGGAAAATTAAAACTAATTATTAGTGAATTTGTCGTTTTAAGTTTTCAATAAATTTATCGGAGTCAAAATCAGGTTGAAACTGTTTGTTTTCATTTATATCGCCTGTTTCATAATTAAAAAAGCCTTTTATAAACTTAGGATGTAATTTGTATACCCAATCTGATTCCTGATTCATAAAGGGTTCTTCCAAAGTAAGCAGTTGTTCAACAAATAAATCATACGTGCTGTAATTATGAGTCTCTCTCAGGTACTTGTTATATAAAGATTTGTCTATGCAAATAACAATTACGTATTTCCCGAATGATTTATGGCGATTGTGTTTATAGACCAGGTCAGTATGGTCGTTGCGGACCTCTTCCGCCGTCTTATAGAATGTATTCACAAAATTAAACCCCTCCTTTAGTATTTGCTGGGCATTATCCTTTTCCCGGGTATAATGAATAAAAATTTTCTGATCTTTATCGTCTTTAAAAACAAAATCAAGGATTTTGGGATTAAGTATTTCATCATGGGTCGTTCTTGGTGACTGGTAGGTTGAAATCTTATTCATTAATTCCTTAAAATTCTTTATATCTCCTTGTTCCTCAATTCTTTTTAATTGCATTTCAATATTTTCAGTGTATATGTTCTGCTTTTGCAAACGATAATGCAGATAACCTATATAAACGAGTAAAATAAATATCAGTATCAGTATAATCGTTGTATCATTCCCGATTAGACCTAAAGCAAGAATTAAAATAGTTGAATGACTCACAAGAATATTTCTTTAATCAGCCTTTTGCACTTTTGCATATAAAGGCTTTTATTAACTATTACCCAAATTTCAACTGAAAAGTAAAATCCTTCATCTCTTTCCGGCTACAATAACAAAGATATAAAAATTTCATTGAGCAGACAATTAAATAATTACGGGCAGGTAAAATTTCACTAAATCACACAAGATAAAACAAGAAGTATAAATGAAAGACTGTACATAACATTCTTCTGAGGGAAAAGCAAATTTTATTCATAAAAATCCGGTACACTTCTATTTTATGAAGACATACCGGATTGTGTTCAATCTGTTTATTCCTGGCTATTCCAAAAATTCATATCCCATATTGGTGCGTTTCTCAACGGCGGGGATTCCTTCCTTCATCCATTCGGGCATAGGTTTTCCTTTGAGGTAATGATCGAAAAACTGCGCCATGCGAATCTGGAAATCATGCTTATCCCGAACTTTCGTAGGCCAGTGGTCTGCTTCATTGTAATTCAGCAACCAGGCCGGCTTGCGTAATCTTCGCAGCGCTATGAAAAATTCAACGCCCTGACTGAAAGGCACAGCACCATCCTTCTCATTATGCATAATCAACAGAGGTGTCTCAATTTTATCGGCCCAGAAAAGCGGAGAATTCTCAAGATATCTTAAGGGCGCCTCCCAGATGGATTTTCCGATACGGCTTTGGGTATGCTCATACTGAAATGAACGGTTCCTGCCTGACCAGCCACGGATTCCACCGTAAGCACTAAACATGTTGGAAACGGGAGCACCGGATTCAATGGCAGCAAACAAATCAGTCCGGGTAGCCAGGTAAGCCACCTGGTATCCGCCCCAACTGTGACCCTGGGCTGCAACATGGTTCTTATCTATAAAGCCCTCTGAAATTAACTGGGTGACACCGGTCATAACACAATTGAAAGCATCTTCCCCGGGATAGCCTGTACCATAGTAAACATCCGGGTTAAAGATGATGTAATCGTTGCTGGTATAGTAGTGGTAACCCACTGTTGAACGGTCCAGCTCCGGGGTACGATGGTTGTATAGGCCCTGTGAACTCTTTTCGTAAAAATTCACAATCAAAGGATATTTCTTATTTGGATCAAAATCTTCAGGTTTTACCAATAATCCTTCCAGTTCCTTTCCATCGGCAGATACCCAGTTATAGAGCTCAACGGTGCCCCACTTAAACTCATCCTGCTGCGGATTGGCATGGCTGATTTGTTTTGATCTTTTGAAATTTTCTGTGGTAAGCAGATCGGGAAACTGCTTAAAAGTTTCTTTGCTGTAAAGATAAGTATCCTCGTCCTGTGCTTTTACTAACTCTCTCAGTCTGAATTCTCCTCCAATAAGTTTTTCAGGAGCTTTGGCCTTTTTTAGTCTCTTTGTATAATAACCATCGGCCCGTGTAACAATGTTATGCCCATGAAAATGATAGGTCTCCGAAGCATCAAACCCATTCTTTTGCTCCTCTTCTGACCTGTAATCAATCAGGCGATACCTGGTATTTGTTTCTTGTCCATTCTGAGTGAGGTTTACTGGTTCTTCGTTATTTTGGGGATCAATTTTCCACAAGTCATACCGATCATACACGAGCAGGGCTTCGTCATCTTCGAGCCAGCCTGCTGTGCCATACGGATAGGCAAGATTAGGAGTATCGTGCAGCTCCCTCGCAGCCTGAACGATTTCAGGGTTTGTAACGATGTTTTCTTTCCCGGTTTCTATGCTGTAGGTAACCCAGGATGTATCTCTGGCATTATACCAGTAAATATAGTTTCCTTCAGGAGATGCGCTGGGCCATGCCCTGCAGTCTTTTTTAAACATTCTGGCTTCGCCGGTTTGCATATCCACCAGGTAAAAATCGTGGTGATAAGGATAACCTTCCCACATGCGTCTTACGCCATAAGGCAGGTACGACCAGGCCAACACTTTGTCGGCATCGCCCTCATTGATCAGGCTGATACCCGTAAAATCTTTCGTTTCAAGCTGAACCATCTTTTCCTGTTCCAGGTGATAAACCGCCATGTAGCTTTTTTTCAGGTTTTCTTTTCTGTTGTTTAGCTGAACAGAATGCAGCACAGGTTCGTTCCAGTGCCATACATCCAGTTTCGGTATCTCTTCCTCCAGTTTGGTATTATTTTTTACAGGTTGCATGGGAGCCGTGCCAAAAAACAGTCGCTCCTGCGATGCTGAAAAACGAATTTCCCCGTTCTCACTAACAGTCCAATCCTCAGGCATTGCCTCATCATTGCCACCGACTATCTCCCGGGCCTGCCCCTCTCCTTTCCAAAGGTATAAAGAGAAATCCCTGTCCTCCTCAGTTGTAGTACTGTCGGAGACGAAAGCCAAAACTGAGGCATCATCATTGTAAGACAATTTTGTATATTTCGCTTTTCCGGTTATCACGGGTGTGATGGTTCCATCAGACAAGTTATAATGGTAAACACCCGCCTCAAAATCTTTATTCTCGCCTGTGGAAACAAAAGCCAGAACCTTTGCTTCTCTGGCAAACACATATTCGGTAACATAAGGGAATGTTTCAGAACCAGAGGACAAATTCTTAACTGTTAAAGCAAAACCATTTTTAGGAGATTCTTTTTTGGGTTCTTCAGCCTCTTCTGTCGTATCTTTTTCAAACTCCGTTTTAGTCTGGTAGGCCATCCATCCGCTCCATTTATCGGGCAGTTTAAAGGATTTCAACCTGTTAACCATTATTTTGTTTCCTGTTTCTGTGTTGAAGACCAACAATTTATCCATGGGCAGATTCTCTTTTTTTGTGCCCTTTAGTTTCAGTTGCCTGATGGTATCTTCGTGGGGTGTTACCCTGGCGACTACAAACTTTGAGTCCTCTGTTATGCTGATATCCGCTCCGCCGGTTTGAGAAAGCAGTTCGGAACCATCCTGTTGGACCACCTTAAGCACAGGCGTTCCTTTCCAGGGCTCAAGCTTGTAAGCCACCATGTTTCCGTCATTAGAAATATTTTTTTCGGTAATTCTGTTCCATTTCAGGATGTCATCAAAAGACAATTTCTTTTTCTCCTGGG
>CAZWHH010000083.1:0-8485 GCA_964633615.1 uncultured Bacteroidales bacterium
GTATAAGCAACCCCCGTTTTCCCTTTAAATGAAGCCTGTTTATTATCAACTCCAACATAACCATCTTCTTTTTGTTGTGTCGTGTCTAAAACCAGACGGGAAAAAATGCTGGAATTTAGCACCTTTTTACTAAGGTACAAAGAAAGAACCAGTGAAAGGAAGACGGACACCGATACAATCAGCAAAGATTTAAGAACCACCTTAAAAGCTTCAACTGTGTTAAATTGATAATCAAACACAATATTATCAATCATGCTCAACACCAATCCGGCAATTGTGAGCAAAATTCCTGAGATCCCGGCCACACCAAAACCGGGTATGGCAAACAACTCTATTGCAATTAGTATCAACCCCCCGATAAATAATAAAAGTTCCCAGTTTTCAGCCAGGCCTTCGATATACAACGGTGCAAAATACAATGTCGCGGCAATAATTGAAGCTATGAGGGGGAAGCCGATACCAGGACTTTGCAGTTCAAAATAGATGCCCCCTACAATAATCATTATCAGAATACTCTGAAAACCCGGATGAATTAAAAATCCAATGATAGATTCCATTCGCGAAGGCTTATATTCCTTTATAACCGGATTTTCAATATCAATTTTATCTATAACTGATTGAAGATCAATAGCTTTTCCTTCACAATATCCATTCTTTATAGCTTCTTCGGTGGTAAAGGTTAATATTTTCCCCGAATCAATGATCCCTTTTATAGATATTCTTGGATCAACCATGGCTTCAGCAATCTCTGGATCCCGATGCCATTTAGCAATCGTATCCTGCCCCCGAATAATAGTATCTTTGCCGTGTGATTCAGCAGTAGCTCTCATGGTAGAACGCATATAAGACTGATATTTTTCAGGCATTATCTCTCCTTGTTGATTAACAACCGATGCAGCTCCTATCCGGGCCCCCTGTTTCATGAATATACTATCTGCAGCGATTGAAATAAGCGCACCAGCTGAAGCAGCATTATTTTCAATAAATACAACAACAGGAATAGAACTATTTAAAAATTCAGTTCTTATGGAATCTGCAATATTTACCATCCCTCCATAAGTATTTAACTTAACAACCAAACAGCTTGCATGGTGGTTCTTAGCGTTTTTAAATGCCTTCTGAGTAAGTCTCCAGGCGGAGGGTTCAATATTCTGATTTATACTAAAAACATAAACTGTATCAGTCTTTTTTACAGACTCTAAATCTTTAAAAGGTTCCCGGGCTACTACGTGAATATTCAATAGATAGAAAATTCCAAACAGTAAAGTAATGCCCTTGGTAGTTTTTGTTCTCATATTGCTCTTTATTTTTTTGACAGGAATACAGATCCCCCAAATTAAAATCTATTTGAAAAAATGAATTCAAATAGTTTGAATTAAGGTAAAAATATATTATTTCTGGCAATTTAGAAAACCAATTCTTTAAATTTGAGAAAAGTGCTTTATTTGAATAGTTTTTCATAATTTTGCTTAAACAACTTCTAAATAGCTAAAATAAATGCAAACAAATCCGCTGACATCAATTTCCCCAATTGACGGAAGATATAGAAATAAAACAGAAAAACTGTACCCGTATTTTTCAGAATCAGGACTTATTAAATACCGGATATTAATAGAAATTGAATACTTCATAGCGCTCGTTGATCTTCCCCTGCCCGAACTGAAATCCTTTGACAAGAGCCTTTTCCCTGAATTACGTGCCCTCTATAAAAACTTTTCTTTGGAAGAGGCGCAAAAGATAAAAAATATTGAAAAAGAGACCAACCATGATGTGAAAGCGGTTGAATATTATTTGAAAGAGGAATTCCAAAAACTTGGAATAAATCAGTACAAAGAATTCATTCATTTCGGACTTACTTCCCAGGACATTAACAATACAGCCACCCCCCTTTCTTTAAAAGATGCTATAGAAGATGTATACCTTCCTATATTAAAGGATCTGACCGAAAAATTTAAAACGCTGTCTGAAACATGGAAAGAAATTCCTATGTTGGCAAGAACACATGGACAGCCTGCTTCACCAACCCGATTGGGAAAAGAAATTAAGGTATTTCATGAAAGATTAACCGAACAATTGAAACAACTAAGCAATACGCCGTTCTCAGCTAAATTTGGTGGGGCAACAGGAAACTTTAATGCCCACCATGTAGCATACCCGGATATAGACTGGCATGGCTTCGCCCAAATATTTGTAAATCAAACCCTGAGACTTCATAGGTCTCAAACCACCACACAAATTGAACATTACGATAATATTTCGGCCTTATTCCAAACTATGGGAAGAATCAATACAATACTCATTGATTTTTCCCGCGATATATGGTCTTATATTTCAATGAATTATTTTAAACAGAACATTGTGAAGGGTGAAGTAGGATCCTCTGCCATGCCCCACAAGGTTAATCCCATTGATTTTGAAAATGCTGAGGGAAACCTTGGCGTTGCTAACGCAATGTATCATCATCTGGCAACAAAACTTCCCATCTCAAGGTTACAGCGAGATTTAACCGACTCTACAGTCCTTCGGAACATAGGAGTTCCCATATCCCATTCAATCATAGCTTTTCAATCAATAAACAAAGGAATTGACAAACTTAAGGTCAATGAAGAGGCCATTTATTCCGATCTAGAGAAAAACTGGCTGGTCATTGCTGAAGCCATTCAAACAATCCTGAGAAAAGAGGGGTATGAAAATCCTTATGAATTGCTAAAAGAACTCACAAGAAAAAATAATACAATAACACACCAGGATTTTATAAATTTTATCAATAGCCTGTCAGTGGATAAGCAATTAAAAGAAAAACTAAAAAAGATCACACCTTTTAACTATACAGGCTTATAATATTCACTATTTTCTGAACCTCTTTATTCTGAAAAAAAAATTTAAACATCACACTGCAACAATACAAAATCGTCTCAATAAAATTCTTATGATTAGGGTATTATATCTATATAAGCTCCTTCCTATATAAAGTGGGTCTGTCAAAACTTTGATAATGAAACAAAATTTCATACATTGGCTGATAATAAGCTATTAATAGTTTAACAAATGGACCCTACTTACAAAACAGCAATTTATGATCAGGAGCTTATCAATACTTTAACTTATCAAAGAGATTTGTTAATAGAAAGCCTGGAATATGCGAAAAATATACAAAAGGCCATTTTTCCAACCTACCAGCAAATTCACTATTTATTTTCAGATAGTTTTGTCTTTTTTCTACCTAAAGATATTGTAAGCGGTGATTTTTACTGGATTCGTAAAATTGATGACAATATAGTTTTCACAGTGGGCGATTGTACCGGGCATGGAGTTCCTGGTGCATTCATGAGTATTCTGGGCATTATTTTTTTAAACGAAATCACCAATCATGAACCTCTCCTTTCAGCTAATCAAATTTTAAATGCCTTGCGGGAGAGAATTATGAAAATTCTTAATCAAACCGGCAAAAACTACGAACAAAAAGATGGAATGGATTTGACCCTTTGCATCTATAATGAAAAAACAAACATTTTGCAATTTGCAGGAGCTAATAATCCCCTATACCATGTTCGGGACAAGACGATCCATTCGTTAAAAGGGGATAAAATGCCGATAGGGATCAGTGGCCTCTATGAGGAATCCTTCTCAAATCATACCATCGAACTTAAAAATAAAGATCGTATATATCTTTTCACCGATGGATTTGCAGATCAATTCGGAGGAAAAAAAGATGAAAAATTTAAAATCAAGAGATTTCGTCAACTATTACTGGATATTCAGGACTATGATCTGGAAAAACAAAAACAAAAATTAAGAGAAACTCACATGAGCTGGAAAGGAAATGCGGAACAAGTAGACGACATTCTTATAATGGGGATTGGATTTTAACTTACAGCCAATTTCTAAAATGAGAAATAAGTCTCAGAATATCGAATTAATAATAAAACTCTATACGAATGAAATTAAAAGCATTCAGAATTAAAAATTTCAGATCCATCGTAGATACAGGTTGGTGTAATCTATCCAACGACAACATTACCGTTTTAATCGGACAAAATGAGTCAGGCAAAACATCCATTTTAGAAGCACTTTATAGTTTTTTTAACGGGAAAATTTCAGAGGATGTATTAAGAAGTGACCTGAGTATGCCAAAGATAATTTGTTCTATGGACCTTCAAGAAAAAAATATTGAAAACATCATTAATATGGAAAAAGTTCCTGAAGAAGCAGCTGATACATTCAGAACAATCAATTCTGTGTGTATTTCACGCGCCTGGGATGAATTATATAATAATCCTGTTCATATTGAAGAAGAAAAAATCATAACGTTTTATAAAGAAAAGGAACAGGAAAAGCAAAAAAAATTAACTGAAACTTATGAGTCATTGGATAAAGTGGCATCTAACAACCTAAAATTAAAGGAAGCACAAAATAATTTATTAAAAGAGAAAGAGCAATTCCGACAAATTACCGGAAATATCAAATCAGAGTTAAAATCTCAAAATAAAATTGCGTCAAGATCCCGGAAAGAAAAAAATAAGGAGGATGCTGGTAAAAAAGTTAAAGAGCTTCATGAAAAGTTAAAAGAAACTGAAGATAGTATTTTAAAAAATGAAAAAGAACTGGAAACAATTCAAGAAAAGCTAGAGGCAAATGAATTAAAAAATAAAATTGCAAACAGAGTAAAAGAGACAGATCAGGAAATAAAAACTTTAGAAAATGAAGTTGCCTTTAATTATCAGCAGGTTAAAGAAGCTGAAGCTACCTTCCATTTATTCAATCATAACCAAAAAAGAGGAGATAACACATATAATATTGACGAAATAAAAAACAAATACCTGGAAAGCAGGGAAAAATTAAATGACAAAATTCAAAATTACGAATATTGGGTAAAGACAGGTGAAAAGATTTTAAATGAAACCCCTTTAGAAAAAGCGAAGAAGGAAGTTGAAGAACAAATTGAAAAAGAAAAACAGTACTATACTCTTGAAGAATTAGGATCTCTTTTCTTTGAGAATTTACCAATTTTTGAATTTTTCCAGGACTTCAGCAGTCTACTCCCCGATAAGATTGATCTGGAAGATATAATATTCAAGAAAGAAGAGGTTAAAGGGTATAAAGCTGTAAGAAATTATTTACAGGTAGCGGATTTAAAGCCTGAATTCTTTGATCAGAAAAATAGCAGAATTTTAAAACAGAAAATTGAAAAATTAAACAAAAAAATAACGGTAGATTTTCATGAATACTGGAGACAATCTATCGGAAATAAAAACAAGATTCAAATTTCATTTGAACTTGAGCATTATGATTACAATACCCCCGAAAAAATAGGGAAACCCTATATTGAATTCTGGATTAAAGATAAAGATGAAAGGTTATACCCAAAACAAAGAAGCAGGGGCGTGAGATGGTTTTTGTCATTCTATCTTGAATTAAAAGCTTTTGCCAAAAAAAATCACAGAAACCGGATACTCCTTATAGATGAACCCGCCATGAGCCTTCATGCAAGAGCCCAGGAAGACGTATTAAAAGTTTTTGAAGATATCAAAGAAGATCTTCAGGTTGTATATACCACTCATTCCCCACATTTGGTTGATATTGATAAACTATACAGAGTGCGGGCAGTACAAAGAAAAGATGAAGATTTATATAGTGAAACCCTCATTTTTAATACCAATTCTTTTAAATATGCTTCCTCAGATACATTATCTCCTATCTACAGTTTAATGGGCGAAAAATTAAACGAACAGCAATTTATACAAAAAGAAAACAATGTGATTCTTGAAGATATAGCAACCTATTACTACTTAACAGCTATTACAAAAATGGCCGGTTTAAAAACAAAGGTTTATTTTATACCGGCTTCGGATATTTATCATGTTACCACATTAACAAATCTTTTATTGGGCTGGCAATTGAATTTTATAGTAATCATCGGAAATAACAGCCAGGGAGCAGAAATTTATGAATACTTTAAACATCATTTATTTCAGGATGATGATAATAAAACCAATCAGAATATCCTGTTACTTGATAAAGGTCAGAAACAAATAGAAGACATTTTTTCAACCATCGATTTTAAAAAGTTTATATTGGACAAAAGGGTAGGGATTACTGAATCCAACTCAGACTATATCAATAATAACAACTTATCCCGCTCAATTCTTGCAGCAGATTTCTTGTCAAAAACAGAAAAGAAAAATCTCCGTTTTGAAGATTTTGATGAAGAAACCCAAAAAAATCTAAAAACTTTAATAACCCATATAGAAAAAAGATTAGAGTACCAATCTAAAAAACAAACAATTAAATAGCTTGATTTGGAGCACAAAAAAAAGGTACCAGGATTAACCCGGTACCTCTGGTGGCGGAGAAAGAGGGATTATTCGCTTTAAGCTATTTTCTCCTGTTTTACGCATTTTTTAAGGCACCTTTGTAAACCACTGTTAATCAGTAGTATTCGAATAATATTGGGTGTCCCAAATCATTAATTTTATATCTATCAATCAATTATATTTTTTCAGTAATATATGATGAATTCTTCAATAAATGAAGCTTTCCTGTGCCGCATAAATAAAATTTTTCAAGAAATCTTAGGAAGCAGCGAGGGTGGTGAATAAAATCGTGTTTGACCAGGCCTGAGGTTACGAAGGCCTGGGAGTTAATTTTATTCGTGGGTGGGGTTTCCTTAGATTTCTAAAAATTTTATTCAGGCGGTGACTTTTTTCGCTTCCTTTTTGTGTGGCAGACAAAAAGGAAGGAAATATTTCTTGTTTAAAATTTTATATTAATTTTTATTTTTTGAAACACCCAGTCTTAAAATTAAATCCGCTGATAATGGTGGGATAAATAGTAACTTTGAATCACCAATTTTTAGCAACTAATTTACACAGGTTGAAAAAAACAAAAGCCCCCTACGAGTGGGAGCTAGCATTGGTCAATATTTTATCTATATCAAAGTGTTTTTATGAAAAATTACTAGATAATTCTTAGACTATAACTCATTGCTTATTTAGCATATCGCGGAGCTTCGTTATTTCAGCACTTAAATGATCCACTTTCTGCTCAAGATCTTCATTATTATCACTAACCATAGCATCTACAAAAATGGAGTTGACCAGTGACAAACCAAAAATACCACCGGTGAGCAAAATAACTATAAAATACACCTTGGTGAAAAAAGCAACCACCAAGTTAGTTTTTTCAGCAACAAGTTCGGGTATTTGGTACCAGCCCTCCACTGTAAATATTTTAAAAATAGAATAGAATGCACGTATAGGGTCACCAAAATAGTCGGGTGCAAGGTTTTGGTATAAGAAACAAGTGATAATAGAAACCACAAAATTAAAAATGAAGAAACCGATAATGACTATTACAGATGCTTTTAACGCCTGGTTAATTCCTTTAATGAGTTTATCCACATTGGGAATAAATTTGATAAACCGGAAAAACTTAAACACCCGTGCTATCCTGAAAACAAGCAGAAAGTGAAGGCCTACATTATCAGCATTCAACAACCATAACACCAAAGAAGGTGTTGCAAGAATAATCAATATTGCATCAAATTTATTCCAGTTACTCTTCCAATATCCTGTAAAACCATATTCACGGATCTTAATGACCATTTCTATAATAAAAACTACTGTGAAAAGGTTGTCCGCAATTCTGATTATTGCTAGGTATTGCCGATCAATTTCAAATCCTTGCAAGAAAATGGTAATGGCATTCAGGAGGATGATCCAGAGGATGAATTTGTCTTTGAGGAAGAGGTTTTTCATGTTTTTTTGTTAATAAGTTCGTGATAGATCAAGCAGTGACCTGTCTTTATTTTTTCATTCATAATCTATTATTACTATTAACTTTTTTAACATTTATCCCAAGAGCTTATCCATCGTTTATTAATGATACAATCAGGGTTAAAATCACATTTAAATTTATTTGCTTACGAAAACAGCTTGATTCTGGATTTTAATACATCTTTTGTCAGCAACCCGGTCTTATTAAGTACCTGCAAATTAAAACTTTCTTCTTTTTTATTTTTACTCCATTCTTCAGCAATCCATTTTAAATTTTCAGCTGAAATTATTGCCACATCAGTATCAATACCAGATTCATATTTTAATCTTTCGGCATTTTCATTCGCTTTTTCATCAAATTCTGGAACAATAACCAGAAAGCAACTTACTCTTTCCCCCTTATTATTAGCATCACGGATATATCGTTTAAATTGTTTCATATGAGAGTTAGGAAATTTATACTTATCGTGCATTTTAGTCTTATTATCCCACATTAATAGTTCACCATTCTTTTCAAATTTAATACAACCATCACTGTGTTCTGTCCCTTTTTGTTTAATTATTTTATGGTTGAGTTTTTTCTCAAACAAATAATTTGTTGCTCTTTCAAAAGCTAATTCAACATCTCTTTCATGTTTGACAATTTTTTTACCTATTAAATTAGCCATATCTTTTTTGGCTAGTTGCTCAAAGAATTTATAGTAAACTTC
>CAZWHH010000084.1:0-8431 GCA_964633615.1 uncultured Bacteroidales bacterium
TATTGTTTTTTATGATCAACCCCGTGGGTTTGTTGGAATTTATATTGAGGTTCGTAATAAAGGGGTAACCCACGGGGTTTTTACGATAAAATTTCATGGATTCAGGGAGGTCAAATGAAGTAGAGTCTTTTCTCTTTACACTGCTGAAGGAATTGAAAAAATTAAATGCTGTATCATTTCTGACAAACTTAACTATTGCTTTCTCCATTGAGTTTTTCATAAACAATAAAGCTTTTGAATTAAACTCACAAATACATGTACTTAGACTACTTGTTAAAGATCTTAATTCTTCTATCATTTAACTCAGTATGTTGCTAATAAACAATGTCCTGGTAGGCCTTAGACTGACGGCTATAAGTCTCCAGGTACACTGTCTTAAAGATGACTGTTCTTCTGACCTTATTGGCTTAATTGTAGCCCCTGGGATCTGGTTTAAAAGGCAGTTTTGCCATTTTTTGGACTTCAAGAGAAGGGAACCCAAATTCCTGCACTACCTTACCAAGGATCAGGTAAACCCCGTGCCCCTGAAATGGATATTTTTTAAGGCTATCCGGGAAATGAACCGTATCAAAGAAGATCCCTTCCGGATCAAGGAAAGCCGCAAAATTCATTATTTCATTTTTTACAGTTCTTATATATTTGATAGTGACAAGGGTACCTGTCATTTTAACGGTTTTTCCCGAATAATTCATTAAATCTCTGGCTCTGATCTCTCCTCTGAAGGAAGTCTTAAGAAGATCAAAGTAGGTGAGCGTAACCGGAAAACTTAACAATTCGATTTCGTCATACGCATGTTCAATATTTGTATCGCGCAGCTCCGGTAACTCAGACTTTTTTGTATCAGTCTGAAATAGTTTCAGATGACTGGTTACTTTAGGTTTATGTCCAGTTAATAAATGAGCTTCCCATAGCAGCTCTTTTTTGGTTTTTTCAGTAAAACGAAATGCACCGGCCCTTATCAAAATAATGAGCTGCTCTTTGAGAATAGCTGTACGGTCAATAAAATCCTCAAGACTTTCAAAATTGCCATTTCTTTTCAGCTCTGTAAGAAATTTATTCGCCGTTTTTTTCTCCAGATCTTTCAAATGAATAAATCCCAGATAAATACTATTACTGTCAGTGCTGGTAAGATATTTACTTTTATTCACACAGGGGAGTTCAATTTTTGCTCCGTATCTTCTTGCTTCACTGACATATACCCATGTATGGTAAAAACCGCCAAAGTTATTGATTAAAGCTGTCAGAAACTCAATGGGATAATAAGCTTTCAGGTATAGACTCTGGAAGCTTTCCATGGCATAGGAGGCTGAATGGGCTTTGGAAAAACTGTATCCGGCAAAAGATTCAATTTGTCGCCATACTTCTTTTATAATTGTTTCGGAATAACCTTTCCTCCGGCAGTTGCTGAAGAACTTTTCCTCTATTCGCCTGAATTCTTTTTTCGAACGGTATTTACCACTCATGGCTCTTCTCAGAATATCTGCATCGGCCATGTCCAGTCCGGCAAAGTGGTGGCAAACCTTAAGTACATCCTCCTGGTAAACCATTACACCGTAGGTTTCGGCAAGCTGTTCTTTCATTACCGGATGGATATACTTAATCTTGTCAGGCTCATGGAAACGCCGGATGTACTCTTTCATCATGCCTGATTTGGCAACGCCCGGCCGAATAATTGAAGAAGCAGCAACAAGCGTAAGATAATTGCTGCATTTTAATTTTTTTAGTAAACCGCGCATGGCAGGACTCTCAATATAGAAACAGCCTGTTGTTTCTCCACTTTTTAAAAGGGCTTTGGCCTTTGAATCCTCCTTAATTTTATCTGTATTGTGAATTTTAATATGTACCCCATGATTTTTCCTGACGATTTCCACAGCATCTTTAATATGTCCGATTCCACGCTGACTGAGAATATCCAGTTTTTCAAAACCGATATCCTCGGCGGAGTACATGTCCCACTGGGTGGTTGGGTATCCTTTGGGAGGAAGGTCCAAAGCTGTATATTGAGTGATGGGTTTTTCTGAAATCAGCACCCCTCCTGCGTGGATGCTTCGAAGATTAGGAAAATTTTCAAGCTTCTTTGCCAGGCGAAAAATTTTATCAATTGTCTCATCCTGATTTATATAATTCGAGGGTTTGGCTATGATGTGATCAGTCTCCTCTTTGGTGAGGCCATAGACTTTGCATAATTCCCGGATGATTGATTTTCCCCTGAAAGTGGAAATTGTTCCCAGCAAAGCAGTGTGTGAGGTGCCATATTTATCAAAAATATAATCTAACACCGTATCCCGCTCTTTCCAGGAATAATCAATGTCAAAATCGGGCGGATTGGTTCGTTTGGGATTGATGAAGCGTTCAAAATACAGGTTTAGTTCAATGGGATCCACATCGGTAATATAAAGGCAATAAGCTACTACACTGTTAGCGCCACTGCCCCTGCCCACATGATGAAAGCCTTGTTTCATTGAAAACTGAATCATATCATGCGTAATCAAAAAATAGGCAGAGAATCCAAGTTCATCTATTATTCTGAGTTCTTTCTCTACCCGCTTTCTTGCTTCTTTATTGTCCGAACCATATCTTTTTTCCAATCCCTCAAGGGTAAGTTTTCTCAACAATTCCTTGTCTTCTCCTTTACCGGATGAAAACGATGTTTTGTTCTTTACCGAATGGTCGAAATCGAGTTTGCACTGTTTACTTATCCACTTTGCATTCTCCAGCAATTGCGGATATTCTCTGCAAATATAGCTGAGTTCATCAGGAGTGCGGAACTGTTCACCGGAAGAAGCCAACCAACGGTCATTCACTTTTGTTAGCAGTGTATTGTGACTAATCGCCTGCAGATGTTTGTGTAATTCTTGCTGTAAGGTGTTTGTAAAGGTAACCGGATTCAGCAACACAAACTTGTTCTTATGATTTTCAAAATCTTTTGAAATTAACTGATTCGTTTCGTATGGCAGAACAGCGAGGTATTCATGCTCTTCCAGCTCATCCGGTTTTTTCTTGTTGATAGGATACAGAATGAATGTTTCTGAAAGGAAAGGCGGATAGTCCGGCAAAGATTTCTTATTTAGCGTATGATCTGATAAAAAGGTGTTGACTTGTTGAAAGCCCTCATTATTTTTTGCAAGAATAGTATACAACCATTCATCCTCTTTTCTGAAGTCTATTCCGCCAATGGGCTTAATATTTTTTTCTTTGCATGCTTTTACAAATTCTATAATGCCGGATGTATTATTTATATCTGTTAATGCAAACGAATTTAAACGATATTTTTCAGCAAGGGCAACCAATTCTTCTGGAGGCATTATACCGTATCGTAAACTGTAGTATGAATGGGCTGACAGGTACATTGGTCTAAAATTGAAGCGTTACTGTGGTATATTTGCCTTTTTCCGAGTAGAGTTGCATCTGACCATTCAACTTCTGAACCAGCTGGCGTGAAAGACTTAATCCTATACCCGACCCCTGTTCTTTGGTAGAGTAAAAGGGTACAAACGCTTGCTCCATTTCCTCAGGAGACATTCCCCTTCCATTATCAGTTATTTTGATAACAACCACCTGATCCTTTTTATAAGCTTCTAATTTCAGGTTCCTGGATGAATTCATTTTCATAGCCTCTGTAGCATTTTTTAGCAAATTAATTAATACCTGCTGAAGAAGTTTTTCATCGGTTATAAACTTAAGTTGTCCGGGATTAACAGTCTGTTTAAATTCGATATGCTCACTTTTAAGCACCTGTTTATAAAAATGATAAACATCATTGAAAATTTCCTGTACTTCAATTTCCTTCAATTGAGGATCCGGTATTTTGGTTAACGAGCGATAGGTTTCCACAAAATCACTCAGTCCGCTGCTTCGTTTGTGTATTGTTTTCAGACCGGTTTGCATATTCTCGAGTGATTCCTCCGAAAATTTATGTTTACCATCTTGCAGGTGTTCCTCGACGAGGCGAAGCATACCAACTGAAGAAATTTTAATCGGGCTGATTGAATTAATAATTTCATGGCGAAGTATTTTTATCAGCTTCTGCCAGGCTTCTACCTCACTTCGGTTAACCTGTTTACTTATATCATGGAAAGAAAAAATTTTCATTTTCTCCTGCCCTAATCTAAACTGCCCTGCCCTGATCGAGACTGGTTTAAGTTCACCGTTTATGAGGATTTTGAGTGTGGCTTCCTCTTCATTTTGCAATGAATGGAGCAAATCAGGAAGATCCTTATGAATTTTTTCTAAATTTCCAATTTCCCTGAGTTGGTTTAAGTGAAACATTTTTTTCATCGCATCATTGATGAGCTTAACGTTTCCAGACAGGTCAATGGCTAAGATTCCGATGGAAATGTGCTGAACAGTATACTGAAAAAAATGGTTTTCGATCTCCTTTTCCTTGCGGATGAGCTTGAAATCTGAAATGATTTCGTTGAATCCTTCATGCAGGTTTTGCAGAAAAGAATCTTTATAATTTTTTTTAAAAACAATAGAGGTATCTTCATTCTTAATGGCATCAAGAAAACGTTGTACATCCCTTTTCATTTTGTTAGAATAATGATACAAAGAGAAGGACTCGATAAGCAATAATACACCTAATCCACTGGAAGTAGCTACCATATACTCCTGGTTAAGCGACCAAACAAATGCCAGGCTGGTTACCAAGATAGCCAGGATATGTATTGCTATGCGGAAGCTATATCTATTGAAGGTCATATTTTTTCATCTTTGCATATAAGGTTGAACGGTTAATGCCCAGTTTCTCAGCAGTAAGGCTTATATTTCCCCTGTATTTATCCAGGGCCTCCTGTATGATGGTTTTTTCGTTTTCTTCAAGGTTAAAAGTTTCTGTTCCGGGTTTCTTTGTAGTTTTTTTATCAGCGATCAGGAGCTCACTCTCTATGGAATTTTTCTCTGATAGAATGACTGCTTTTTCTACCGCATGCTGCAACTCTCTGATGTTTCCCGGCCAGTTATATTTTTTCAACCTTTCCAGTGAATCATTATTAAAGTGTAAACTGGGTTTATGGTATTTGTTTTTATACTGATCCAGGAAAAATTTTGCAAGTTTCGGGATATCTTCAGGTCGCTCTCTTAAAGGTGGAATGTCTATTCTTATGGTATTTATTCTGTAAAGAAGATCTTCTCTAAACTGATTTTCTTCAACTTTATCAAAAAGGGGTTGATTGGTAGCTGAAATCAATCGGATATCAACAGGTATATCATTATTAGCCCCCAACCGTCTGACAGTTCGGTTTTGAAGGACAGAAAGCAACTTGGGCTGCAGGTTAAGCGGAAGGTTCCCAATTTCATCCAGGAAAAGGGTTCCTCCGGATGCAAGCTCAAAACGTCCCTCACGATCCGATTTGGCATCTGTAAAGGCTCCTTTGCAATGGCCGAATAACTCACTTTCAAAAAGATTTTCCTGGATAGCCCCAAGATCCACATTAATAAAAATATGATTCTTTCTTTTCGATTTGTTGTGTATTTCACGAGCAATTATCTCTTTACCTGTACCATTTTCGCCAATCAGTAACACATTGGCATCTGTAGCAGCTACTTTATCTACAGTGCTGTATACCTGCTGCATGGATTCAGACTTGCAAATGCAAACATTTTTATTTCTGCCGGTTTCTTCTGTAAGATGCTTTTGTTGCTTTTGCAGTTGCTTGATTTTACGCTTTGATTGGTGTAGTTTGAAAGCTGAAATGACGGTGGAAAGAATCTTTTCTTCATCCCATGATTTCTGAATAAAATCGGTGGCCCCTTCTTTGAGAGATTTCACAGCCAGTTCAACGTCTCCGTATGCAGTAATAAGCAAAACAGAAGCATCAGGGTCAGTCTCATGAATTCTGCGAAGCCAATAGATGCCCTCATTTCCGGAGTTTGTACCAGACTTGAAATTCATATCCAGCAGGATGATATCAAAATCTTCTTTGCGAAGAAGCGAAGGCAGAGTATTAGGATTGCTTTCAGTGTGTATCGATGTGAAATAAGGCTTCAGATATAACCTGAGCGCTGTTAAAAGCTCTTTATTATCATCGACAATTAAGATTTTTCCTTTAAATTTATCCATGATTCCGGAATTATGATCCTAAAGTAAAAATCTTTTCTCCGAAAAAACAACAAAAGTGTTGTAAAATCCAACAATATTTTTATTTCTGAAATAAAGTATTGAATTGATTATAGCCTTTCCCCTCATCGAAGCCTCCGGGTTATGCAAACAGAAAACTAAAATGAAAGTTACCAAATAAAAAAAAGGCCCTCATTGCAAACGATCGCCAGCCAGAGAATATAAGATATTTTTGCACGAAATATTTTTATTATGTCTTTGAAGCGTGGGTTAAAATCAATAAATTATCCGGATTAAAATAATAAACCCCATTCAAAAAACTGAATGGGGTTTGATTAAATTTCATTAATTTGTTAAAATGTAGAATTATTAATACTTTATCAACCTTGTTTTTAAGGTTTCATTATCTGTTTGAACATGGATTATGAAAATACCTGATTTGCCAACAGGCAGATTAAGGATCATTCTTCTTTGTATTTTTGATATTTTCATTATTGTTGTACCTGTCAGATCAGTTATCTGAACTAGTTTGATTTCATCCGGCTTATCAAATTCCAGGTTGATTTGGCCTTTTGTAGGATTTGGGTAAACTGAGATACCCTTTTCTGCAAAATCAGTGATACCGACATATTCATTCACTGTAATATCAAAGCTGCATGAACTGGTATTGTCAGAAGTATCTGTTGCTGTCCAGGTTACTGTGGTTGTTCCTACAGGGAATGAGGCGCCGTCAAGCGATGCTTCATTGTTGTAGTCATTAATTATGTTTTTAATACTACAATTATCATCTGAAGAAGCCGGGTCACCTTCAGTACCAGACATTGTATAACTGTTGCTTTCATCTGCATTTACTGTCATATCACCTACACATGTAATAGAAGGTTTCACAGTGTCCATAACAGTTACATCTGCTGTTTTTGAGGTTACATTTCCGGAATTGTCGGTTATTGTGACTTCAACATTTACAACTCCAAGATCTGAACAGGTAAAGTCTGTCTGGCTGATTGTTGTATCGGTGAGCGATACATTATCATATGCCTCATCTATTATATCGATGGTAAGGACAGATGCATTGCCTGTATTATCAAGATATACAGTGGGGTTTATTAATGTAAGCGTCGGGCTTATGGTATCAATTTCATAAGCTCCCATATCAATTGTTCCGTTAATGATCCTTGGATTTAATTGGATATCAGTAGAAGTAAGGCCCAGACCTGTTGTATCCGGGTTTCCTGCATCCAGACATGGCGATGTTTCCTGAATTTCCAGGTCACCGGTTGTTTCAGGAACATTAGCCGTATCCGGCATGCTCACAAAGAAGGGATCCGAATCAATATTATGCCCATTATCTGTTCCGAAATCAGAATTCCAGTTTGTGCTTCCCCCACTGCCTTCCACGTCGCTGTAATAGAAAGTAGTATTAGCACTTGAGGAAACTTGACCGCCCTTTTTGCTGTTGCCCCAGATAATTGAATTTACTATATGCGTGTTATTTACACCCGATGGTTGATCATTTGCCAGGGCGCCACCTCTGCTATAGGCATAATTACCACTCATACTGCAATTAATAATTTGGGTATTGCAGCTACCACTGGCAAACATAGAGAGATTAGCCATACTGCCTCCCTTAGTTGCGCTGTCTCCATAAAACACACAATTTGCAAATAACGGGTTACAGTCAATATTATCTCCAACGTTATGGGCACCTCCACCATAGTTCCCGGCGGAATTGTTAAAAATTTCACTGTTTTTTACGGTAGAGTTATTCGCCTGGTCCATGGCATAGTTTGCAATTCCTCCTCCGTTAATTCCTGCATGGTTGTTTTTTATTATACACTGACTAATTTTTGTATCCGAACTGTTATTAAATATACCCCCACCAGAACCGTAACAAGTATTGTTGCTAAAAGTAGAATTTTTTATTACCGGACTGTATTTCCAAATGCTTATGGCTCCGCCATTTTCAGTTTTTGCCTCATTATTGTCGAATAAACAATCATCAACGGTAACATTGCTTTGGTTGTTTGATATGGCTCCTCCACTGGTTTCGGCTCTATTATCATTAAAATTACAATTGTTTAGTTCGGCATCGCTAAAGTAATTATACATTGCGCCGCCACCCTGGCTGGTGCTTTGGTTGAAGAAAAAATAAGTATTGTTAATAATTGGAGTGTTTTCTCCATCTTCTCCATTGCCTTTTCCCCAGCAGGCATTATATATTCCGCCACCATAGCTTCCTGCCTGATTAGAAATAAACAGACAACCATCAATTTCCGGACTTATTTCTGCATTTCCGCAAGCATTGTAAAGTCCACCACCATTGTTTAAAGCTTCATTTCCATTAAAAGAAGTACCTGTAACTATTAATTCATT
>CAZWHH010000085.1:0-8357 GCA_964633615.1 uncultured Bacteroidales bacterium
TTGGCTGTATTGACACTTAGTATTCCCCACTTTGAAGTATAATCATCATTGGGTGCCTGCATGGTGACCTGAACTGTCTGTTCATCATTCGGATTTAATTCCACATAGGAAGGATTGATCGTTAACCATTTTGCTATTGAATTTTTTGTGGATTCTGAGGGGAGTATTTTAGTTTCACCGTGCTTATAAATCAGATAATCTCTTAAGGTAATCGAAAACCCCATTTTCTGATTAGCGTGGTTTTTTACTGTGATGGTCTTTGTTTCTGTTTCGCCAGGGTTGGCTCTGAAGTTAAGTTTGATCGGAGCCACCTCAAAATCTTGGGCACTTAAGGAAAAGGACAATAAAGAAGAAACTATAATTAGATATGAAATATAGGTTTTCATGGCAGCTATTTATTAGTGTAATTTTCACTGCAAAAATAATAAAATATTATCAATAAAAATCAGAAAAATCTGATTGATACGATAAATTCATATTTTTTATTAAATTGCATTATTGATTTTAATTCATCGTGTAAGAGAAAATTTTTAGTATTTTTACATTAAAACAACAGAAAATGAGAATTTATTATATTTTTTTAATTTTTTTATTCATTGGCCTTGTTCAGACAGAGAATATAAGTGCGCAACAAATGGAAACGCTCACTCCTGAAGAAAGAGAACAGGTAGGGAAGTATGAAGAACTGGTAACGTATAACAAAAACAGGGATAATTATAAAACAGCCATTTCTTATCTGAATAAGATTGCATTTATATATTGGAACAGAGGAAATCCAAATAAAGCCATTGAGTATTTTTTAAAAACGGTTCCTCTGAATCAAAAAATTAATAATACTGAAAACATCAAAAAAATCTATAGCAATATCGCTCTTATTTATGCAGATTTGGAAGACATCCCTAATGCAAAACGTTACTTTAAAAAAAGTCTCGAAATCAGAAGAAAATTAAATGACAGAAAAGATATTACCTCAGGCCTGATTGATTATGCTTATGCGCTGGCTTTAAATCGGGAACATGAGGAAGCAATCGAATATTTGTCTGAAGCTCAGGATATTGCGTTAAACCAGGATTATGCAGATTTATTGCCTAATATTTATCGTCAGCTTTCCAAAAATTATAATAACCTGGGAAATATAAAGAAAGGCCAGGAATACGAAAATAAATATAAGTCATACCGCGAATACGTGCAATCTGAGAAGATGAAAGAAGAATATCAGGACCGGGAGGAAGAGAATTTGGCTGAGATTCGTAAGACCAAAGCCGAGAAACAAGCACAGGAACTGGAAATGAAAGTGAAACAATTGGTCTTTCAGGAGAAGCAGGATTCTATAAGTGAGGTGGTCCAGGCCAAAGAAGATTCTCTGACAAAAGCTAACCTGAGAGACAGTCTGCATCAAAAGCAAATAGATGAACAAAGAAATCAAATGGAACTGCAGGAAGCACAATTGGCAGAACAGAAAGCAAGACAAAGGGTACAGAGATTGATCATTTATTCAATTGCAGGAGGGCTGGTGCTTTTTCTTTTCCTGATTGTTGTGATGTATCGTAGTAACAAAGCCAAACAAAGAGCCAATAAAGAATTGGCACAGAAGAATAAGGAAATTGAGAAAAAAAGTGGTCAATTACAAGAGGCTTTTTATAAAATTGAAGATCAGAATATTAAAATTACCCAAAGCATTAGTTACGCCCAGGGAATTCAAAAGGCTCTATTCCCGCCAAAGGATACTTTAAGAGATTATATTCCTGAATCATTCATTCTTTTCCAGCCAGTGGATCTGGTAAGCGGTGATTTTTACTGGTTTAAAGAAATTGATTCGAATATTGATCTTTATGAGTCCCAGGAGGAGCACAAAATACGAATACAAAAATCTGACTATGGGAATAAAGATTTTATTAATTTAAAAAGCAATAAATTTGTGGTTTCTGCTGTGGATTGTACAGGTCATGGTGTCCCCGGGGCTTTTATGTCAATGATTGGATACAACCAACTGGATGAAATTACCCAAAATGGGGTGACCCGGGCTGACAGAATTTTACGCGAATTACATAAAGGAATCCGGAGGCAATTAAAACAGGAGGAAACCAACAACCGGGACGGAATGGATATGTCTTTATGTGTAATTAACAGGTATGCACGTACACTCCAGTTTGCAGGCGCCAAAAACCCGCTGGTATATATTCAGGATGGCGAGGCAAAAGTCATCAAAGGAGACCGGGTGCCTATCGGGGGTATGCAATCCGAGAAAGAAAGGTATTTTACAGAGCGAACCATTAAAGTAGACAAACCCACCTGGTTTTATATCTTCTCCGATGGCTATACCGATCAGTTTGGGGGACCTAAAGACAGGAAATACCTGCTGAAAAATCTTAAGAATTTTCTGTTGGAAATACATGAGAAACCGATGAAAGAACAGGAAAAACTATTGACAGACAACCTGACTCAATGGATGGGGGGAAGAGATAAACAGATTGATGATGTGATTCTGATAGGATTCAAACTGGGATAAAGAATGAATCGTTCATTCGTTAAATTCCAACGCTTATTGATTCTAATGGCACGCTCAATAAGTAATCCTTGCTTCAATTTTGATTTATAATATATTTAACCTGATGAAATCGTTTTAAAAGTTGACTAAAAAAGAGACATAATTTGATATTTAGGAAATTATTTGATATTTTTATCGTGTTAATTTTGAGTTATAATTTGAAAAACAAATACTTTTTATTATGAGAAAATTTATTACTATCGTTTTTGGACTCGCCTTGCTAACCAATGTAACATTTGCCCAAGGGGTAAGTGATAAGGCGGTTATCCCCGTTGCTGTGACATTGAATTCTATTTTACGTCTGAATATTGTTTCCGGGGGAAATATTGATTTTGCATACAATAACCTGATGGATTATCAAAATGGAATACCCAATTCAAATGCTTATGACACACGTTTCACCGTTGCATCATCGCAGGATTTTCAAGTGGATATGTATGTGGAGGATGATGTTTTTATAGGAACAGACTACGCTGACACTTCCGGTGGTAGTCATACCATGCCCCTGAATAACGTAGGTTTTATAATGGAGTACGTGGGAGGAGGAGTTGATGGAGATTATACCTACAATACCTCTGCCCTCGGATTAACAAGTGGAGAAACGACCATCGTTGCTCCTGCTGGTGCCAACAGTATTGCAGGGCCGGTAACCCAAAATGATTTCGTTATCCATTGGGAAAGTGGTACAATGAATGGTACAATGAATGGTACTACAATGTTGTCGCAGAATTTAGCAGCTGACAGGTATACTACGAATGTTTTTTTAATTCTTAGTCCAAATTAATTGATTAAAAATATTGAAATGAATAAAAGTCAAGCGGAAGACGTTTGACTTTTTTCAATGTTTTTCAGAACTTGCCAATGGCATATAAAATTAAGATAGATGAAAGTGATAAGATGGTTTATTTTTTTAGGCTCTTTATTTTTTTGTCTATCCGGCTATACCCAGAACCCCCGTTCCCATTTGATATTCTATGATTTTGGCACAGTAGATTTTAATGTAAATTCTTTGTACAAATATCAAAATGGAATGGAATTGAGCAACTGGAATTTATTGGCTGTTTCTTTCGAAGATACAGTCGATAGCGGGAATACCTGGAAATTACAGTTTATGGCAAGTGCTTCGGAAATACAATCTGATGGCAGCAGTACCAATCTTGATCTGGCAACGATTGAATTATTGATAGAAGATGGAGGAGGGACTACTGACCTGACCAGTTATATTGAACCATCAGGTGATGGGGATGATGATTTTGACTTGCAGGCAGGATCCTGGGTTACGGTTATAAGTGGGGCTCCTCAGGGAAGTTTTGAAGATAACAGGGTAAGGATTTCATATAGATGTGGAAAAGGAAGTGTATCTTTAATGAATAAATCTCCGGATTATTATACCGTAGACATATACTATAGATTGAGTGAAACCGTTGAATGAAAAGAAATCTTAAATATTGTGTAATACTATTTTTTTTACTCATTTCTTATAAAAGTTTCACGCAGACTTTTAATGACAATGCTTCTCCGATTATTACTTCCCGTTTTCGCCAGGAACAAATTCAAATCAAGCCTTATTCTACATTATTTAATGTTTTGGTGATAAGCAATAAAACCGATAATAATGAAAGAGTAATTGTCAGTTTTGAAGTGCCTGTCGGATGGAATTTGATCGGACAGGATGATCGAAATATTACCATACCTGCGAATGATTCTGTATTGTTTCCCATCAGGGCTTCTACCTCGAAAAAAGTGAAGGGAGAAATCGGTTATTCAATTATTGGTACTATTGAAAACAGAGATGGGCAGGTACTTGATAATTCTTATTGTTTTGTGAAGGTTCCCCGTATCAGTTCTTTTCGATTTGAGCCTCTTAACAGGGTATCCTATTTTGATCAGAAAAGTGGAAAAGCTCATTTTCAGTTTCGCCTTAAAAATGATGGAAATATTGATGAGATCGCTTATTTAAATTTTGCGTCAAGCGAAAATCTTGAACTTGAAAATGAAGTAGATAATGAACTTGCTGAAGATGTGGTTGTTCCGGCAAAAACAGACACAATTATAAATTATAAGGTGCAACTGCACAGGGAACAAAATGGAATAAGCAGAAGCCTTTATCGTGTTGATCTAAATGGAAAAACCGATACAGAAACTTTTAATTCCACCTTTTGGTTTAAAAACCTAACTAATTTTTACCGATATAATATTCCCGAAGGAGAAAAACCTTTAGTGGTGCAGGTTACAGGGATGAATCTTTTTAGTGAATATGATCCGCGTTTTGAAGGCTCTGTGAAGGGGAATATATTATTTAAAGACAATCGTGAATTTAATTATTTTTATCGGCAGATGCAACAACACTCAGAAACCAATTTATATAAAAACAGCCGTATGTTTTTGAATTATTCTTCAAAAACATTAAATGTTAAATTTGGTGATAATTTGGGTCTGCCCGTCCGGTATAGTTCAGGTCGGGGGGTTAAAACAGAATATTTTTTTACTGAAAATTATGGAATAAGCGGTGCTTATAGTTCAAATCTATATCGCGATATAACTAATTATGCCGGAGAATTTCTATATCATAATGAGGGTTTTGAAATTTCGGGAGCATATGGGGAGGGAAGAGATAATTTTAATCAAATTAATAGTAAAGTAGGCGAAATATCTTCAAGATTTGCTTTGGCCGATGGCCATTCAGTAAATTTAACGGGTGGTTTAAGTGCTGCAGATTATAATTATAGTGATTCATCTTTCTCCAAATTGGGTTATGGCTTTCGTATGAATTATTACGGAGAGTTTAACGATAAGATCAAAGTTTTTCTAAAAAATTATTATGGTTCACGATTTTATTATGGAAGATATTTTGGGAAACATAGAAGAACCGGGAAGATAAGTTTTCCCCTGAAGAATCAATTTTATGGGAATCTGAATTATCACGGGTATACTTATAAACCTTCTATTTTATTGGGAGATTCTCTTATTGCGGACAGAACATCTTCGTATGATAAGTTTTATTTTCGAGTTAGAAAAATATTTTCATCAGATTTAGTGGTATTTGCATCACCCATTTGGGAACACAGGAAATCAAATAACCTGCATAATTATTCCGGGAAAGAACCCTTCAAAACTCAGTCGGGTTATATACGGTTAGGACTAAGAAGTGGAAGAGGGCTCCATAATCATTTTTCTCCTTCTGTAAAATTAGGTTATACATGGATCACTGACTATTACTATGAACTTCGTAATGAGGCAATGGCTGAAGAAAACCAGCAATTTTTTAATGCACGCCTGAATCTGAATTATCACAATCCCAACTGGGGTTTTTATATCTCCTATTATTACGGACCTTATTCAATCGGACAGCAATACTCGTATTTTTATTCTGGAAGTTTTAACCAAAGCCTCAGAGTAATGCCCTACTATGAAGCTTATATTTATGAGGATCTTATAAAATTTCAGTCGAAATTAAGTTATCTGAATAACTTAACGAACAAGACCCAGAGAATTAATTTAATGAACAAATTAACGGCAGAACTGAATTATGGAATTACGCTGGATCTGCTTAATACTATTACGTACCAGGTTTCTACTGATGTCGATACTGAAGAAAAATATAAATATTCAAATACTTACTTTGAAATCAGAGCCAAAAAAGAATTTGGATGGAGTCAACCCAGGTTGAAGTTTCATGATCTTAATTTGAATTTATTTAAAGACTTGAATGGCAATTTACGAAAAGATAACAATGAACCGGGTGTTAAAAATATTTTGGTGACGATTGAAAGACTTGATCCTTCACAGATTGATACAATGGATGCAGACTACCAGTATTCCGGACCCCTGGCAAATAACAAACTTTTGACAGGTCCAAGGGGAAATGTGACCTACGAGAACATTACTGAAGGGGTTTATCGAATTGGCTTTTCGAACATGGGAACTACTGAAAGTAAATTCTCAGCGGATGAACCTGAAGTGATAGTCCATGTAAATAGAAACAGGGAAATTAATATCCCTTACCTGGAGAAAAATAAAATATATGGAAAGATTATTCTGAACCGAAGCAAATTATCAAATCTCGGAAATATTCCGGTTGATAATATAAAAATTAAAGCAGAAGACAGTAAAGGCAGGGTTGTTTCTACTCTGACCAATAAAAATGGAGAGTTTACGATTTTTGCCCCCAGCGTGGATAAATATGTAGTGTCTGTGAATAATATCTTCAAAGAGAATTTTAATCTAAGGAAAAATAATTATATCGTTCAGTTGAATGGTTACAAGCAGTTTGAGGTAAATTTTGTTTTTGATGAAAAGCGAAGAAAAATTAATTTCCGCCCAAGCTTTGATACTGAGGATATTGAGGTACAAAGGGTAAGAAGAACAAACCTGATGGGAACCGTCAAAGATGGAAATACGCTGCAGCCTGTGAGAGCAACTATTGAGATTGTGGACAATACTTCTGGTTCTACAGTGGAAACAACTAAATCTGATAGAAATACCGGAAGATTCAGTACAAGCTTTATGACCGGCAGTAATTATTCTATGATTGTAACAGCCCCGGGGTACTGGTTCTATTCGGAAAAACTGGATCTGGATCAAATGCTCACTATTCAGGATGTTGAAAAAGAAATCTTGCTGGAAAATATTATTATAGGAGCGAAACTGGAATTGAATAATCTAAGGTTTGAACCCGGTAGCGCAGAGATCCCTAATGAAGCATATCCTGAATTAGACCGGTTGATTGAACAATTAAAGAGGAATCAGAATGTGAGAATTCAGGTTGCCGGACATTCAGATGCACTGGAGACACTTGATAATGAAAATCTTTCCGTAGAAAGAGCCAAAGCAGTTACCAAATATATGATTGAGAATGGCTTCAGTAACATTGAGTATGTGGGCTATAAAGATAAAAAACCAATTGCACCGAATGATTCAAGGGAGAACCGGACAAAAAACAGAAGGGTTGAGATTATTGTTGTTGATAAATAAGGGATAAATTATGAATATTCGTTTTGTCTTATTCTTGTTTATGATGTTAATAATATCTTGCGAAAAGGACAAGGATTTTAAGTATGATATGAATGATTTAATTGATACGGAATGGGGGGTTCCGGAAATTGAAGAATTGGCTCCCGGTGTCGAGGAGTATGATAAATCGGCACCCACCATATTTTATGAAAACGGCCAGGTACAATTCGGGAATTCCAGGTTTGATTCCTGGGAAGTTTACGATTCCGAAAGCCTTCATATTTTTGATAAACAACAAATCTGGCAGGTAATCAAGCTGACTGAAAACGAACTCCACGTTGAAAAACTTAAATACCCGGGCGGAAGCTTTATTCTCCGCTGCAAGTACTATCCAATGACCGAATAGATTCAGAAATTCTGTAACGTTGGTTTCAGAATGTTTAACTTGCCCTAAACCAAGACAAAAACAATCATTTCATTTATTTTCGGATCCGGCAAATCCGCCCAATCAAACCAATCATCCCCGGGCCAAAAACGATTTCAAAACCAGGGGCAAAATACAATATCATCCATTATAGGGTCGTACAAATCCATCATTACCAAACATGCCAGGAAAATGAACCCTGTATTCGCATGGCAATTCAGGTTCTACGACCCTATTATAGGCAGCAATGCATCATACGAAAGGATCAGACAATATATTATGGAAAATCCGAAGAATTGGGACAATGACAGGTTTAATTAACACTTATTCCAATTCATTAAGTTTTACCCGGTAATCATTTAATTTTTGCATTATTTCCATTCCATCTTTGTAGGATGTAATGTATGTAGCATCCTCAACTGTAATAATAAA
>CAZWHH010000086.1:0-5497 GCA_964633615.1 uncultured Bacteroidales bacterium
CCAGATAACTATTTACGGTTATACGGTGCGAGCCCTTTCCTGCCATGGCATTCAAGAACAAATGAAGAGTCGCTGCAAGAGTTTTTCCCTCACCCGTGGCCCTTTCAGCAATCCTTCCCTGATGAAGAACTATTCCTCCAATCAGCTGAACATCATAAGGGATCATATCCCAGGTTATCTCATTGCCCCCTGCAACCCAGGAATTAAAATATACCGCAGTGGATCCTTCAATCTGAACATGATCTTTATTAGCTGCAAGTTCTCTGTCAAAATCATTTGCAGTAACTTCGACCTCAGAATTTTCCTTGAATCTTTTGGAGGTTTCACGCATAATAGCAAATGCCCTGGGTAATACCTCCTCCAGCTTGCTCTCCAGTTTTTCATCAATTGCTTTATCAATATCATCAAGTTCCTTATAAATCTGTTCTTTTTTGTCTACATCAAGAGTATCATCCTCTGCTTTTTTTCTTAGTTCAGGCTTACGTTCTTGATCTCCTTCAATATGCTCACGAATTTCACTCTTAATATCCTGCCCTTTTTGTCTAAGTTCATCATTAGAGATATCATGAAGTCCTGAATAAATCTCATTGATCTCTAAAACAATGGGCATCAACTTTTTAATATCCCTTTCAGATTTACTCCCTAAAAATTTTGTTAATATTTTAGTTATTATATCCATTTTGTTTTCCTTTTTTCATTCTATTTCCGTGCAAATTTAAATTAAATAAAAAGAAATTATTGAAAATTAATTATAAAATAAATTTACTATAGTATGAAACAAAAAAAATCCGGTTGAATTATTTCAGAGCCGGACTTTTTTGGTTTTTTTATTTCTACCTGAACAGATCTGGTAAATCTTGTTGTTAAAAATTGTTCAGGTGAATTATTATTGCACAATCAATTTTCGTCTCCAGATTTTATTTTCTGTTTTTATAAATACTATAAAAATCCCCTCTCCTATATCATGTGTTGAAATGACCTTGTTTTCATTTTCCATAAACGACGCATGATGAACTTTTCGCCCATTTACATCAATAATATCTATATCTATTCTTCCATTTAAAGCTTTGCCTTCAACCGTAAACTGCGCTGATGCAGGATTGGGATATAATCGTGCCATCATTTCTTCAGCCGAATCGAATCCTGCAGCCACAGTAGTTATGTTATCAGATAAGGCAGGCTTCATATAACAAAAATCTGCAGCATTATATTCAAATAACTTAAAGTAGTAAATAGTTCCTTCTTTTAACCCGTCAATTCGGACAGAATCTTCGATCCCTTTATAAACAGCATAAGATCCTGATCCCAGTTCTTCTCCCGATCCAAAAGTTGAACTGGCAGTATATTCTACACTATTTACAGGATCTTCGTATACAGGTGAGCCCTCGCTGGCCACGATTAATAATTTGTCTCCGGTTCCCCTTTGCCAATTCAAAGTAAGTTCTGTTTCAGAAAGGTTTTCAAACTGAATATCGGAAACCTGTGCAGTGGGCTCCTGACAAGTTGTTGAGGCACTAATATTTACTCCTGTGGAATAACCTGATCCATCATAAGACCAGATCTTATAATAGTACTTTTCATTTGATTGCAATGCATTGTGTGTATACTGAGAAGTTACGTCATTAAAATAAAGCACTGTTCCTCCACCACTTAACTCATCACCGGCACTGTAAGAAATCTCTTCCTGCGGATCACCGAATGTATTTACAGAATTCCATACCAATAAGACTGAATCTGAATTTGTATTCTGATCCCATGAAATATCAATATGGTCATAATCAATTGTTGTTTCAATATTAGCAGGATTGGCAATAAAAGATTCATTTTGCACTTCAGTTTCCCATAACCCGCGACCGTAGGTGCCGGCCCTTAATAAATTTTTCCCGGTTTGTGTATCATAGTAGAATTCAAGATCATTCACTATCACATTGGGTAAATTATTGCTATAAAGTGTCCATTGATCATTATTAACTTTTTTATAAACTCCAATATCAGTCCCTGCATACAATTCCACATCAGATATATTAGACTGATTTTGAACAATATCCAAGACAGGTACATTAGGCAATCCAGCAGAAACATCTGTCCATGAAGCTCCTCCATCAGTTGATTTATAGACATTGTCAGTATTATAGTTACCTAAAGTAACCCATAAAGTTTCCGGATCATCATTCTTAATTTCAATATTTGTAATAGCTGAGGAAGATGGCAAATTGTTGGTTATTTCTGCCCAGCTACTTCCCGCATTAGTAGTACGCCAAATATTGTAAAGATCGGCCATATAAATGTAATCCGGATTGGAGCTTGATATTGCCATAGACCGTATTTTATAATAAGAAGAATTGACATCAGATATCTGAGACCAACTGCTCCCTTTATCTGTTGATTTCCATAGATCGGCATATCCTGCATAAATGGTATTAGGATCATCCGGATCCATAATCATGGGAGTTACCCATGCACCATCCCCAGCAGATGCGGGTTTGATATCTGTAGCTGAAGACCACTTATTAGAAGTACGATATATCGCACCATAATAGTAACTTCCATATTGTACAAACTCATTTGTATAATCAATCATACAATCCATTCCGTCTCCTCCCAGAACATCCTGCCAGCTTCCTTCATCATACATTTTAGTTCCGTTATCCTGAAGACCATTAATGACCACATCAGGAGACGACTGAGAAGTCCCTATTTTATATATCTGACTGATTACCATTCCATTTGTTCTGTCCTCCCAATACTGGCCATTATTTGTAGTTTTATAAATACCACCATCATTCCCTTCATAAAGCACAGAGGTACCATTACGATACTCCATGGCATGCTTATCAGCGTGAACTGCCTGTGCACCATCACCAGTCCAGTGATTAATAAGTGCCCAGCTATTTCCACCATCTGTTGAACGCCAGGAATTAACTCCACCCACAAAAACGGTATCTGCGTGATTGGGGTCGGCTGCAATCGTTAGATCATACCATCCCTGTCCACCATTATCTGTTCCTGAAGAATTCCATCCCAGGAGATTTTTTGAATCATATATCAGTTCAAAATTATCACCGGCATCCGTGGATTTATAAATTCCCTTAAGTCCACTATTACTGTTTGATACTACAGCATAAACGACCTCAGGATTATCTGCGGTTACAGCAAGTTCAATTCGCTGAGCTGACAGAGATAAAGATTCACTCCAATCGTTTCCTCCATTTGAAGATTTATAAATAACTGTAGGATCTGAATAAGTAGAACCATACATCACACTGGGGTCTCCTGGTTTGAACTCCATATCTTTCAATACAACAGAACTTATAGTCGTCCATGAATCGCCCCCGTTTGATGTTTTCATAACACCATCAGTCGTAGCAGCAAAAAGTGTATTATTATCAGTTGGATGAATAATTAACCTGTTTATCAACTCTCTGTCGCCTACATTGAAAACAAGGCTTTGCTGCCAGGTATTTCCGCCATCTTCAGATTTTAATACACCCACTGTATAGTTGTCTCTTGCATCCCTGTCACCTGTTGAAATATAAACAGTTTCTGTAGATGCATAGTCAGAAGGGATTACAATATCACTCACTCCCATTACAGCATTATTGTCAGTCTGAACATTCCAGCTATTTCCACCATCGGTTGTTTTCCATAACCCACCAGAAGGGGAGCCTACCCAAAAAATATCCTCATTGTCTGGATGAAAACCAACCGCGTTTATTCTTCCAATACCAGCATAACCTCCGGCAGAAGAGTTGGTGCCAAGATTCACCCAATCAGAACTTTTATCAGAGCTAAAACTACTTTGTTGCTTCTTTTTATTTAATTCATTATAAGCTGAGGTTTCCGGGAACTTACCAGTTTGAGGATCTACCCTGACCTCCCAGTACCATTCCCATCTCTTGAATTTTGTCCATGTACCTTCTTTTATTCTCTTTCCGTCAACCGTTTTATATCCTTCTTCAATATTATTTGCTTTACAATATTTCTGATAGGCATCCTGAATATCAAAAAAGGTAATTTCTTCTCTTTTTTTGTTTTGATCGAGATAATTCATCCAGGGTTGGGCAAAAGAAAAATTTGCCACAAAAAACAATAAAAAAATAAAAATAAATTTACGTTGCATAACTGAGTTTTTAGGTTTAACATTCATTTAAACAGGATATACATTTATAGATAACTGTTTAATGAAAAAGTTTAATTCTTTTTGAACAAATTCTTGTCTGTATTTACTATTTAAATAAATTGACAAAGTAGATTTAATAGATCAAACAAGCAATCTAATGCACTTGAAAGTTCAAATTATTAATGACTGTGCTAAAATAATTTTTTTTTAAATATGAAGCGATCAATTATTTATTTATAACTAGTTTAAATTGTTATAAAATGTCTCAGGGAAACAAAAATCCAAACAGGTATAAATTTTTTCAATTCTTTTCCCGGACTAAAATGTCAAAGTAAATGTAGTTCCTTTATCAGGTTCTGAATGCGCAGTAATGGAGCCTCCATGCAGACGCATGATTTGTTTTGAAAGGCTCAGTCCAATTCCTGTACCTTTGGGTTTAGTAGTAAAAAACGGAATAAATATTTTATCCAGCACATCTTTTAAAATACCCCTTCCATTATCAATTACCTGCACTACCCCTCTTCCGCGTCTGTTTCTGTATGCTTTCAATTCAATACGTGCATTATTTGAATCTTCCAGTGCATGAATAGAGTTGGTCACCAGATTAATCAGGATCTGTTCTATTAATCTTTTATCAGCATATATTTCCAGATTATCAGGTTCTATATTAGTTATCAACCGAATATTATTATCTACCAGGTCTTTTTCCATTAAAGGTTTAATTCCCTTGAACAGGGTTTTTGCTCTCACTATTTCAATATTAGGTTTAGGAATCTTCGTCAGGTTTCTGTAAGAATTCACAAAATGCAACAGCCCATCACTTCTTCTATGAATTGTATCAATAGCCTGTTGTATTTCTTCTGTGGATTCTTTATCTAAAGTGCCGTCATTTTGATTTTTTGTTTCTTTGATCATAAGTCCTAAAGTAGAAGTAATTGATGCAACAGGGGTTATCGAATTCATAATTTCATGGGTCAACACCCTGATCAATTTCTGCCAGGTCTCTGTTTCCTGCTCTTCAAGCACATATTGAATATCCTTAATAGTCACCAGCATAATACTATCTGCGTGTAACCGAAATTCTGTACCATAAACAGCCAGTTGTAGAATATCATCTTCTTGTTGGACCTTTAATACATAATTTTTCCCTGGTTCGAGGTTCATAAGAATTTCAACCAGTTCACTGCTTTTAGATTCCAGTTGCTGAACATTTTTTATATTATAAATTTCAAACAAATCTTCAAAAGCCTTATTAACCATATCTACACTGCCATCTTTTCTAAAAGTAATAATACTGACGTCAATGTTTTTCACAACATTTTGAAGATATTGATATTGCTGTTCCAGCTTGGTTCGAATCTTCTGAAAGTCTTTAAT
>CAZWHH010000086.1:5597-8348 GCA_964633615.1 uncultured Bacteroidales bacterium
ATTGGACAATATAAAATCATCTGCTTCCAGCACATCTGAATCGCTCATTATTATGGCCCTTTCTATAGCATGCTGAAGTTCCCTGACATTTCCGGGCCAATTATGTTCATGGAGTTTTTTCAAGGCTTCACTGCTTATTTTATTGACTTTTTTCTTGTATTTCTTTGCATATTGTTTGCGGAAATGATCGGACAGCAATGAAATGTCTCCAGTTCGTTCCCTTAATGGAGGCAGATGAATTTCAACAGTGTTTATCCGATATAATAAGTCTTGTCTGAAATCTTCCTCAGCCACCATTTTATGTATATCATTATTGGTAGCACAAATTAATCTCACATCAATTGTTTTAGTACTATTAGAGCCTAATCTCGTGACTTCCCTTCTTTCAATAGCCGTTAAAATTTTTGCCTGCAAGGGTACCGTAAGATTTCCAATCTCATCAAGGAAAAGAGTGCCTCCATCTGCCAGTTCGAACCTGCCGGCTTTGTCTTTCTTAGCATCTGTAAAAGAACCCTTTACATGACCAAAAAGTTCGCTTTCAAATAAATTTTCATGTATGGATCCTAAATCAACACTAATAAAGACTTCGTCTTTTCGTTGCGAATTTCTGTGTAATGCTCTTGCAACCAACTCTTTGCCTGTTCCGTTTTCACCCAGGATTAAAACATTGGCATCGGTTTTGGCCACTTTTTGTATCGTCTTAAATACTTCTTTCATCTCAGGAGATTCACCGATAAACTCATGAAAAGGTTGATCCTGTATCTCACTTATTTCTTTCTGTTTCTGTTTCAGATCTCCAGCCACTCTTTTTGATCTTCTCAATTTAATAGCAGAAGAAACTGTTGCCAGAAGTTTCTCATTCTGCCAGGGTTTCAAAATGAAATCTGTAGCTCCCGCTTTTATTGCTTTAACAGCCTTCTCTGCATCTCCATAAGCAGTGATAAAAACAACGACTGCATCGGGATCAATTTCCAAAATCCTCTCAAGCCAGTCAAAGCCCTCCTGTCCACTTATTGCATCTTTGGTAAAGTTCATATCCAAAAGCAAAGCATCATAAGATTCCTCTTTCATTTTCTGAGGAATTTTTTCAGGGCTGGTTTCGGTATCTACTTTTTCTACATGATTCTTTAACAATAGCTTTAATGCAAAAAGAATATCTTCATTGTCATCAATTACCAGTACTTTTCCTTCTTTGTTATCCATAGACGAAATCATTTTTAACAATCATTGATTATGTAAATATAATAAGTTTTCATAAAATATTGTACGATTCCGAACTATTATTGTCTCATAAACGAACAGATTCAGCAATTAGCAGCACAGAAGTTAAGGCTTTAATAAACTGTTTATAAATATCTTATGTTATTTGGCACAAAAAATGTTTAACCCTATATAAAAAAAATATTATGGATAGAGCAATCGAAAAAAAGAATACAATTTTTAGCAAAAGGAACATTTGGATCATGGTTGGTGGATTGATTGCCATCCTGGTCTTTTATAACATATTTTTCGGAGACAACAGTTCCAAGTTAAATGTTGAAAAAGAAAAAATCACAATAGAAAGTATTGAAAAGGATATTTTTAAGGATTATATAGCAGTTATAGGAACTGTCGAACCCATAAAGACAATATACATGGATGCTGTAGAGGGGGGAAGGGTAGAAGAAATATTAATAGAGGAAGGGAACATGGTCGAAAAAGGAGATGTGATCATGAGATTAAGCAATACAAACCTGGTGTTGGATATTTCAAATAATGAAGCCCAGGTGACCCGCTCTGTTAACTCATTACAAAGTTTATTGCTGGATATGGAACAAAGAAGAATCAACTATGAAAGAGACCTGATCAATCTCAGACGAGAATTAAAAACCCAGGAGAGAGCTTACAAGAACAATAAAAAGCTATACGATAAAGAGCATATCTCTTATGAAGATTTTCAGCAGTCGAAAGAAAATTACGAAGCGACCTTAAAAGAATTTGAATTATTTAAAGAAGCCCAAAGAAAGGACTCTGTTTTTAGAGCCAGACAATCAAAAACACTCGAAAAATCAATAAGCCGGCTAAAACAAAGCGGAGAAATTGTCAGGCAACGATTGGATAATTTGAATATCAAGGCACCGGTTAATGGAGAGCTTGCCACTTTGCATCCTGAAGTTGGAGAAGTTATCGGACACGGAAACAGAATCGGAAAGGTGAATATACTGGACAATTACAAATTAAATGTAGAAATAGACGAGCACTATATCGCACGGGTCAGAAAAAATCTAAAAGGTTCTTTTGAGTATACAGGAAATACATATTCTTTGGTACTCACAAAAAAATATCCGGAAGTTAACCAGGGCAAATTTAAGGTTAATATGGTATTTCAGGACAACTCACCTAAGGACATTAGCATTGGACAGACATTCAGGATAAAGCTCGAACTGGGACAATCCAAACAAGCGGTTCTGATCCCACGTGGAGGCTTCTATCAGAGTACAGGCGGACAATGGGTATATGTGGTAGATCAATCAGGTGATTTCGCTTACAAACGTAAAATCCGAATTGGAAGGCAAAATCCTAAATATTACGAAGTACTCGAAGGATTACGTCCCGGTGAAGAAGTAATTGTCTCAAGCTATGACAATTTCAATGAGTCTGATAAGCTTATCCTTAAAGAATAGGAATACAGAATTTAGAATACAGAATAATTAATAAACAATAAAATTTAAAGCCATGATTACAACAAAAGAATTAGTAAAAGTTTTTAGA